>JAACJX010000671.1 GCA_014237545.1 Ardenticatenia bacterium
GGTCACAAAAGCCAGCGGCAGGGTGCTGATCGCCATGCCCAAGGCCAGCAACAACCCCGTCATCACCGTCAGCGTCGCGCCAATACCGATCACAATGCCGTCAATCACCAGGTCGATCAGGATGCCGACGTAAAGGCCAATCGAAGTGACGTTTGAGCCCGTTTCCGCGGCCCTGGCCGTCATCTTTTGGGCGGAGTAGTACTCGAAAGTGACGTAGATCGCTCCGCCAATGAAGAACATCACGGCGATGGCGACCGGCGGGCCGCCGCGGACAGCGGGCGGCATAAGGCTGAGAGCCACCAGCGCGGTAATGATGCCCGCCGCGAACTGGAGCGCGGCGCTGGTGACGCGGTGGGGCACGTCGAACCGTTCCGCCAGCGGCGCTCCCAGGTAGGTAAGGAATGCGGCGAGCGTGGCGATGGCGAAGACCAGAAAGAAATCATTCATGAGACGTGTTCTAGNTAGAAAACATAGCCCTTGCCGAAATCTGCCATCCCCCCTCGCCGGCAGTGACGTGAGCCCAACAGATTAGCGAACCGCCTGTCGTCCAGGGCAGACCGCGTTGCGCTAACCTGTCAGGCTCGGAGGATTAAGACAATTTGGCCGGCGCCTTCTTTCGAGCCCGCGCGCGTGGTTTCTTTTCGACCGATGGCGCTGGCTCGTCGTCGGGGGCATAGTCCGGCAGACCCATCGCCGGAAAGATTGCCAGCAGCGCCAGCGCGGCCAGAATCAGGAACGACGCGCGGAGCGATCTCAACCGCGCCGTCTCGTTGATCCGGACCGCNTCANCAACCTGCTCCGCTGAGGCCGAGGTTTGAGCCANCACGTCGTCCAACTGATCGTTAGATACGAAGTTGACGTTGTCCAAATTAACCTGACCCACCAGCGAGGGGGGAAGGGTCGATTGGTTGATTGCGCGCGTCACGAACATGCTCAGCAGGCCGACCGCCACCACGCCGGCGAAGGCAGTGCCCAACGCCGTGGAGAGGTTATTGGCCACCCCGCGCAGTGCGCCGACGTCACCCGCCAGCGACTTAGGCGATGAGGTCACCATCACGTTGAACAATAGGGTCAACAAAGAACCCTCGCCCAGACCGACCAGGATCAGCCCCAGGATGACCGCGGCGGTCCCCCAGTTATTGCCGACGACGAAGGACAGGAGCGTCAGACCGGCGGCGACCAGCGAGAAAGCAATGATAGCGATGCGGCGCGGGGTCATGCGGTTATAGATGCGGACGATGAGGATAGCCGAAGCAGCGATAGACAGCGTATATGGGATGACGGTAATGGCTGTTTGCATCGTCGTGCGTCCTTGAACGATCTGGATGAAGAGCGGAATCAGAAAGTTCACCGCCGGGCCGAGCGCGCCGATGACTAGCAGACAGACAATTGTCGCCCGTTCCTTGGGTGAATCGAGCACCTCCAGGGAGAGCAACGGCTCCCGGCCCAACTCCGCGCGCTGGTGGGACCAGGCGAAGAACGCCTGAAACAGCAGCAGGCCAATCACCAGGAATAACAATGCTGGCGAGAGACCGAGAAGATCAAACGGCGCGGCATTGCTGGCCTGAACGATCCCCCAGGAATTGAGGTTGTTGAAGCCGAAGCTGATGAGGATCACGGCGACGGCCGATAGCACCACGCCAATGTAATCGATCTTGATGCCGCTCTGGCGCGGAACGGGCTTCAGACGGAAGCTGAGCAGGAAGACGATGATGGACACAAAGGTCAGCAGACCGAACGAATAACGCCAGCTTAGGAAAGTGCCCAGGAAGCCGGCGACAAAGAAGGCCAGCGCTCCGGAGAGGGCCGGCGTGGCCGCCAGAATACCCAGCGCCTGTGACTTCTGTGGCCCGCTGTAGTTGGCGGCAATGAGGACGACCAGCGTCGGCACGAGCGCCGCCGCGGCAAGGCCGGCCAGCGCCTGGGCGGCATTCATCGTTGTGGCGTCTTGGCTGAAAGCCATGAGCCCCATCGCCAACCCATGGAGGAGGGCTGTGACCTGAAATACCAGCCGCTCGCCGAATATCTTGCCGATCTTGGCGCCCAGCATCACGAACGCGGCCACGAACAGCGAGTAGACCACGAGCGCCGTCCCCACCGCCGTCGAGGGAACGTTCAGATCATCGACGATAGGCCCGATGGATACCGGGATGGCATTGACGTTGAAGGCCATCTGCATCTGGGCCAGGACGATGACTCCCATGTAGAGCCACGTCACGCGTTGCATGGAGTCCGTTTTATTGTGAGCAGTTTGATTGCTCATAGAAATCACCCTGTTACACGAAGAAGCGCGCCGGGCGAGTCAATGGAATCGCCCAGCTGTATTGCGCGTTTGTTATGATTCGCTCCAGCGCTCAGCCAGCTTGATGCACATCTCGGTGGCGCGGGCCATGTCCTGAATGCTGACCCACTCCAGCGGCCCATGGATATTCTGCCTGCCGGTGAAGAGGTTGGGCGTCGGAACGCCTTTCTCGGTCAGGCGCGAGCCATCCGTCCCGCCACGAATGGGTAGGAAGAAATGTTCGATGCCGGCCCGGCGATAGGCTTCCACCGCCATGTCGATGGGCCGCATGTCGTTTTCCAGCCAGTAGCGCATGTTGCGATACTGCGCCGTAACCTCGCAGGAAATATGGGCGCGCGGTTCCGTGGCCTGGATAGTGGCACAGACCTGCTTGATCAATTCCCCCTGGCGCTCGAGTTCATCCATCTCGAAATCGCGCAGGATGAAGTGGAGTTCGGCCGCCGCCGCCGTGCCGCTCATGGCATAGAGGTGGATGAACCCCTGCCGCCCGTCGGTTGTCTCCGGCGTCAGTGTCACGTGCGGCAATGTGTCGACGATCTTGGCTGCCAGATGGAGAGCATTCACCAGTTTATCCTTGGCCTGGCCGGGATGGGTCGAAACGCCCTGGACCCGCACGGTCGCCTTGTCAGCCGAGAACGTCTCATAGACGAGTTCGCCCAATTCGGCCCCGTCCAGCGTATAGGCGAATTCCGCGCCCAGATCGGCCGGCAGACTTTCGTGGACGCCGCGGCCGATCTCTTCATCCGGAGTAAAGCCGATGCGGACCGGGCCGTGGGGGATTTCGGGGTGGCGCAGCAGGTGTCCCATGGCGGCCATGATGATGGCGATGCCCGCCTTGTCGTCCGCGCCCAGCAGCGTCGTACCGGAAGCAGTGACGATGTCATCGCCCACCTTTTGGCCCAGGTAGGGGGAAGTGCTGGGCGACAGGACCTGCTCCGGGTCGTCGGGTAGTACGATGTCGCCGCCGTCATAGTTGCGATGGACGATGGGCTTCACACCCGCCGCATTAAACGCGGGAGCCGTATCCACGTGGGCCAAAAACCCGATGGTGGGCACATCTTTATCCACGGTCGCGGGAATGGTCGCCAGGACCGCGCCGTAATCCGTCAGGCGCACGTCTTGCGCGCCAATAGCCTGTAACTCCTCCACGAGCAGCCGCAACAGGTCGAACTGGATTTCCGTGCTGGGCGAAGTGGGCGATTTTTCGTCGGCCTGGGTGTCGATCTCGCAGTAGCGTATCAGGCGCTCTTCAAGTTCTTTGTCAAAGTCAGTATTCATCGTTTCCTTATCGATTCGTTGAAGCCGAGACCGACTTCTGTGGGAATGCGGCGACGACCCAANGGCCGCCGCCGCATTCGAGCTTAAAAACCAACGCCATAGCCGGGACCAAGTGGGATCCCGACAATGTACCAAAGGATGAAGAGGATGATCCACACCACTGCCAGGACGATCGTATAGGGCAGCATCAGGGCGATGACTGTGCCGATGCCGGCTTCTTTCTGATAGCGTTGCATGACAGTGATGATAAACGGCAGATAGACCATCAACGGCGTGATCACGTTCATGGGCGAATCGCCGACGCGATAGGCGGCCAGCACCGTCTGGGGGGCCGTGCCCAGGCGAATAAACAGCGGGACGAAGATCGGTGCAAAGATGGCCCACTTCGGCATCGAGCCGGGGATGATGATGTCCAGAACCATGATGACCAGGATGAAGCCGATCAGCAATGGAATGGCGCTGATATTGGCACTCTCCAGCCAGCCGGCCAGGGCGATGGCGATGACGTTGGGCATGTTGCTGTAATTGAAGTAAGCGATGAACTGAGCGATCATCAGGAGCATGAAGACCAGGCCGGCCAGGCTGGCAAAAGTCTTCGTGACAGCTTTGATGACGTCGCCGCTGCCGCTGAACGTCTTGGCGCCGTAGCCGTAGCCGATGCCGGCGACCAGGAAGATCAGCATGATGATGAACAACAAGCTGTCCATAAACGGCGTCGCGCCGATGATGGCCCCGGTCGCCGGATCGCGTAGGGCTGAGTTTGGGGGAAGGGTAATCAGAAGCACGAAGACGACGACGATGAGCGAAGCGAGGCCGGCGAAGCGCATGCCTCGGCTCTGGGCTTCCTTGTCCAGCACTTCCGTAGCGACAACCTCCGTGCCCGGGGCGGGCGTGTACGCGCCTAAACGCGGCTCAACGATCCGATCCGTCACCACGGCAGCCACGATGCTGAGCAGGATC
>JAACJX010000152.1 GCA_014237545.1 Ardenticatenia bacterium
ATAGAGCCACCAGAAATTAGCCGTTCCCTGCCGAACGACCGTCATCCGCGCGTAATTGGGGAAGACGTCCCAGACGACTTCCCAGGCCGTGTTGACCTTGCTGACCGACTTGAACGTCGCCTTCAGCGGGCCGTCGCTCAGGGCAGTGGTTGTCACGTTGTTGCGCCCAGGGTGGAAAAAGCCGCCGTCATTGGGATGGACCATGTTGGGAATGCCGCGGAAATCACCCGCGCCGCCGCTGGCGGTATTCCAGCTGATCCAGTCGTTGTTGTTCTTGTCGATCAAGGTGGCAAACCCGCCGCCCGGCTTGTGATAGAAGTACTCGGCATCGCCGGTTACGATTCGCAAGCTGGTATATCCCTTGTGCGTAACGCCATCGGTCAATTCCACACGGTCGGTAAAGGACGGGGCCGAAAATCCTGAGTCGGTATCAAAATGGAGGCGGTATTTCCGCGTGGCGTTCGCCGCCGTTGATCCTTCCATGAGAAAGGTGAGGATGCCGCGCGCCTTGCCGGCCGCACTGTAATCCGACGCAGGATCGAACTGGAATACGACGTTGTTGGCCACCACCGCGCCGCCGTCGATCTCGTCGACGCACAGGGAGTTGAGATTGATTCCGCCCGACCCACCCTGGCCGGCCAGCAGAGGTGTCAGGTTCAGGCGGACTTCGACCGGATGGTCGGTGCGGGCGCTGCCATTGGCATTCACGGTCACGTCATGGGCGTACCGCTGGCCGGAATTACAAGAAGCCAGGGCCGCAGCCGGTCTGGCCGCTCCGCCGCCCAACCCCGTGGCGAGCAAGACCGCGAACAAAGATATGAGAAAGACCCACTGCTTTCGGCTCTTCATAACAGTTCTCCTTCAGAACGATCGGCCACAGCCGGATGTGATCATCAAATTGGACTAGCGAGTCGGGATACGACGGTGTTTTCCGCCCGCAGTAGAAGAATACCTATTCCAGCTTTCGGCGATTCTTACTACACTGTAAAGAAGGTATAAAAAAGCGGCGCCCGGGCGGGCGCCGCTTTTCAAAGGTACGGTGAGATATAACCGACCTAAACCGGTCAGCCGATATCCTACTTGAAGCGGAAGAGGGCTGTCGCCTCAGTTCCTTCGTCGAAGATGAATACCAACTCCCGGCACCCGGTCCAGCCCTTGGTCGTGGCCCAGGTGAACGAATACTCACCGGAGCGCGCGTTATACTTCAGGCTGCTACCGGCCGCCACCTGCAGCGGTCCAGTTGGCTGGCCAGTGCTACAATCGATCGCGCGGGAGGCCGGGTAGCCTGTCTCGAAGATATTCAACCCGAACGCGCCTCCCAAACTAAATTTGAGCACCACCTTGCTACCGGCCTTCACCTGGTTGTAATCCGGGGGATTCAACACCGGGGAGTAGAAGCCGCCGAAGGTATAGAGCGGGGCATTGATAGTCCAGGTGTAGCTGGCCGGCGTCGGGTCAACATTGCCCAGACCGTCAATCGCTCGAACCTCGAAGGTATGGCTGCCGGGTTGCAGGCCGCTGTANCTCTGCGGACTGGTGCAGACCGAGAAACCACTGCTGTCCAGTTGGCATTCGAATGAAGCTACGCCAACCCCGGATCCATCATTGCCCGTGAAGCTGAATGACGCGCTGGCGCTGTAGGTCGGATTGGCCGGGNTGGAGGTGATCGTCGTGTCCGGCCCAGTCGTATCGATCGTCCAGGTATAGATTGCCGGGGTCGGGTCAACGTTACCGGCTCCGTCGATGGCTCGTACCTGGAAGGTATGACTTCCGTCGGCCAAACCCGTGTAAATCTGCGGACTGGTACACAGCGTAAAGCCGCCACCGTCCNGGTCGCACTCGAATGTCACCGGATCTTCATTGCTGCTGAAGGCAAACGTGGCATCAGCGCTGGCCGAGGGGTCATTCGGCATTGTGTCGATCGTCGTTTCCGGGGCGGTTGTGTCCGGCGGAGTCAGATTCAGCCCAACGATAACGGGGTCGTGGTCCGAAGCTCGATAGGCATTTGGCTCGTACAGATCCTCCTGCGCCGGGGGTTTGAATGTCGTGTCATAGTCCACTGCGTCCGGCTCGTCGGAATTTATGTGCCAATCGACCGCGCCCGTCACCTGAGAGGCCAGGCTCGTATTCGCCAGGGCATGATCCAGATAGCCAGCCTGCCCATCAAAGGTATAGGAGTAGGCGTAAGTCCCCTGATATTGGGCGATCAGATTGACGTAGTCATCGCTTGTGCCTGCCATATCGTCCGGGCCAAGCTTGACGGCATCGATCGGGTCTTCCATGGCATAGGAGTTCAAGTCGCCCATGATCAGGAAGTCGGGGTCGCCACTACCGGTCGGGTCAGTCGCCAACCAATCTACGAGCGCCTGGGCGGCCAGCGTACGCGTGACATTGCAGTTCCCTTGTCCGTCGCCAACGTCGGGATCGCCCACATCGGTACAGGCAGAGCCTTTTGATTTCAGATGGTTAACCGCTACCGTGAAGCGCGCGCCGGTGCCGGCTTCCTCGAAGGTCTGAGCCAAAGCCGGGCGACTCTTGCTATCAAGAAAGCGCGGATCATCGGTGCTGTCGAGAGTTTCGAAGCTGCCGACCGGCGTCACCGAGGCGGGCTTGTAGATGATCCCGACGCGGATGGCATCAGTACCGATCACGCCGGTGTCAATGGAGGCATAGGTCCCTGGGCCCANCAACGCATTCAGACCGGCCACGATACCGTTGACCGGATCGCCGAGCGGATCGACGCCAAGCGTATTCTCAATCTCGTTGAGCCCAATGATGTCGGCATTCAGACCCGCGAGCGCTTGCAACAACTTGTCGCGCTGGCGCGTGAACTCGGTCGGTTGGTCGAAGTCGTGGCCCCGGCACTCCACGTTCTGCGCCGGTCCACACTTATTGTCCAGCACATTGCCCGACGGGTAGTCCGCGGTGATAAAGAAGTTGAGCGTGTTCATCGCCGCTACGTGTAACGCGGCCGGAATGGGCTCGGGCGCGACCGGGCGCGGATTTACCTCTGTATACGTCGCGGGGCCGGTTGGGATAATGCGAAATAGATTAAAGTCGTAAGCCAATACCCCGATCGCATTTTGCACGGTATCACCACCGCGGAAGCGATTGGCCAGCGTGAAGTCAGCGCCATTGGGATGGCGGAGGATCGATGGATTTGAGCCGCCGCGGCCATCATCAAGGGTGATCCGCCGCAAGCTGTTAGCCGCCGCGCGCGCCAATGCGGGTGCGCCGGGTTCGTCAATAGCCGTTGGTGTGAACGGGCGGGTTTCCCCGTCCAGCGGTAGGGCCAGCACGATCTCGCCGAATTGGTCATAGTTGAAGTATTCAGCGATCACCAGCTCCTGCGGGAAACGAACCAGCATCCCCTCGAAGCGCTCCAGATACGTCGCGTCGGCAAAGGGCATGGTTACGTCGATGGGCGTCACACTGCCGGTACCGCAATCNACGATATTGGCCGCCGGAACAATGGCTGTATTGCTNTTGGACCCGTTCAACGTCGTCATGTTGAAACGTTCACGCGCGTAACCCGTAACCCGCACGTATTGGCCCGCGCTGACGGTGTCTTCAGTAGTGCCNGTAAAGACGAAGATACCGTCCGNAGTAGTGGCGTCCGCGTCGCCNGTGATGTCTTGAATATAAAAGCCCTNGAGGCCGGCGCTGGTCTGGTTATCGCTGACGACAACGCCTTCTGTAATAACATTGCCGGTGATAGCCGCAGACGCGCCGCTGCCTTGAATGCTATAAATTGGCGTAAACGCCTGATCACAGATTGGCACAGGGGACTCAATCGTGAAATCAAAGACGAAGTCGGCCGCCATATTGTCCGGCGGATCTTCGGTGTCCTGGTCGGTCACCTGGTTCGCCAGGACGGTGACCGTAACCGTCTCCCCGGGAGTAAAAGCGCTGGGGTTGAGGGTAAAGGTCATGTTGTCGTTCGTCGCCGGCGTGAGGTTTTGCGTCAGGCTCACGCTGCCGACGACCTGCACCGTACCGGCGATATCGACTGTTTCGTCGAAGTTCAGGGTGATTGTACTGTTGGCCGCCACGTTGATGGCGTTATCGATGGGATTCGTGGCGGTAATGGAAGGGGCGTCGTCGCCGGTGCCGCCGCAGAGATTGAACGTTGTGGCTGTATTACGCGGAGTTGGAGTCCCATTGGCAAAATCCGTGCTGTTGTTGTCCGTTTCAGTGCAGCCATTCCCGCCCCGTATCGCTGCAGTCGTGACGGTAAGATTAGGAGTAGTTGGTGCAGTTTCAGAGCAATTTGTTCCCGGTCCGAAACCAACCAGATCGACAACATTGGATGATGGACAAATCGTGCCGCTTGTAATAACAGTGGTGGTATTCATCAGCGCGATCTTACCGGCGCTGCTACTCATGTTAATGGTACCTGTGTGGTTAGCCGCAGGTAAGGCAACCCCATTCGCACCACCACTGGCTAATTGGACCAGAAAGTACTGACCAGGTTGTAGAATTGCATTGGGGAGGTCAGTCTTATTAGTCCAACTCGTCCCAGTAGTTGATGCATATTGAAGAGACCAGCCATTTATACTTACCGGGTTACTGCCTCGGTTAAAGAGCTCAANGAAGTCATTAGTATAAGTAGCGCCGGCGTTGCCACCGCCCCCATATACCTGACTAATGACGATATCGGATGACAACGCGGCTGCGGGGCGACTTAACCCCGGGGCGGCGACAACCATCAAGGCCATTACCAGCACAAACAGAACAAGCTTGAGCCATTGTCTATTCATCTTTTTCCTCTTCACATGTGATAGGCAATAATTTTCAGTTCGTAAGCAATAGTGGAAAACTGACTGATTAGCTGTGGAATGGTCGAGTTATCGGCCAGCCATTACATTACCATTCAACTATATGGCATGGAACGCGCTCTCCTATAGAAGCGAATTTTGTGTGCGCCGGTGAGCCGTTCCCTCGGCGCGCGGATTTTCGGCTCCTTCCTTCCGTTTCCACTATTCCCAAGTGGCCCCTGTTCGATCACTAGTGTAGCAGAAAATAGAGNAAGGCAAATAGGAAATCTGAGCAAAAACACGCATTGAGAACGGCCGACAAGGGAATGGCCGGACTGCGAATATTTTCAAAATAACGCGCAAGGGCGACGCACCCTTGCGCCGCCCTTGCCTGATGAGTATGTCAATGAGCGGATGGCTTACCGTCGTTACGGAAGCTCACCCATCACCTGCAAGCCATCAAGAGTGGGCACGATCCCGGTCGCGGGAGCCGAGAAGAACGGCCCGCTGAATTTGCCTGTCGCGAAATCGAATCGGAAGACCATCGAAGGGTCGCCGAACGCGTTGTCCACGGCAATGCTGGACTTGGTCGTCAGATAGAGCACCTGCCCATCCGCGCTGGCCGACAGATTCACCAGCGAGTTAGCCCGCAACCCCTCGGCCGA
>JAACJX010000332.1 GCA_014237545.1 Ardenticatenia bacterium
ATCGAGATCGTCGTAACGTGTCATCACGCCGCCGCCGTTCTCGTCCATCCTACTATCAGGCATGGGCCATGTTCGGCGTGGCGGCCATCTTTGGGCTGGATTACCTGTGGGCCTCGCGCCGGAGCGCGGCCTCGCGAGGTATCGCCGCCGCGGCCACGGCCGGCTATGTGGGGCTGCTGGCGGTGGCGCTGCTGTTCCCCATTTATGCTGTCAATTCACGGGCGGCCGAGTCCCGCGGCCCGGCCCGCGACGCCGCCGGCGCGCCGCTGGAGCGACAACCGGCGACGCTCGACGGGCTGGCCTGGATCGCCCGCTATAACCCGGCCGAGTACGAAGCGATCATGTGGTTGCGGCAGCAGGCCGAGGCCAGCGAAGGGCCGCCGCCGGTGGTGCTCGAGGCGGTCGGCGGGCAGTACAGCGGCTACGGCCGCGTGTCGGCCAACACCGGCTTGCCGACGCTGCTCGGCTGGCCGGGACACGAGTGGCAATGGCGCGGCAGCGACCATCCCGAGCCAGGCCGCCGCGAGCCAATCGTTGANCAGATCTATACCACGCCCGACCTCGGCGTCGTCGGCTTCCTGCTCGACCAGTTCAACGTCGCCTACATCTACGTCGGCGANCTGGANCGGGANCAGTACGGCGAGNCCGGTCTGGCGAAGTTCAGCGAAGNGCTGGATGTTGCCTTCGCCAATGAGCGTGTTACCATTTACCGCTGGCAACCCGCCGCGCAATAACTATGGCCAGTGAGATAAACCCGACCCTTTCCCCCACCCCGNGCGCGATTGACCCGCCGTCCGCGGGCNACCCTATCGAAGCGCCAATCGCGCGGCCCAGCGCCGCCCAATCCCGGCTGCGGTCGCGTATCGCCGCCTTCTCCGTGGCCGACGGGCTGATGCTGCTGATCGGCGGGCTGGCGGCCTGGCTACGCTTCGGCGACCTGGCCCGCCTGCCTTTGTCGGCGGCCGAGGCCGCGGCGGCGCTGGCCAACTGGCAGTTCTGGTCGGCCGCGCCGCTGGACGTGCCCGTGACCAGCCCGGCCTATTTCGCCTTCACCCATCTGGTGATGTCGCTCGGCGCGGCCGGCGACGCNGCGGCAAGGGCCGTGCCGGCCGTCTTCGGACTGCTGACGGTGCTGCTGGTGTGGCTGCTGCGCGGCCGGGCGCGGCCGGTGACATGGCTGGCGGCCGGGCTGTTTCTGGCCGTGTCGCCGCTGCTGGTGGCGGTGTCGCGGACGGCCGGCGGGGACGCGATTGCCCTGTTCGCGCTGCTGCTGGTGGTGGTGGCATGGAGCAGGAGGGAAGGGGACGGCACTACCGCTACTCATCGCGTGATCTCGTTGGACGAAAGGGGTCGCCATCTGTCGCCAGCGGCGGATGGCCCGGCCGAAGAAGGATTCCCTGCACAATCTAGCGCCATTGCCGACCGCTGGGCAATCATCGGCGGGGCGGCTTTGGGCCTGGGTTTGGCCAGCTCGCCGCTGTTCTATACCGGGCTGGTGGGGCTGCTGGGGGCGGTATTGGTGGCACAACCGACGCCGCAAGGACGCCAACCGGGCAGTTTGCGCCACGGGGGGATCGCGGCGGGGATCGCCTTCGCCGTCGTCGCCACGAGCCTGCTGCTCTACCCGGCCGGGCTGGGGGCGGCGCTGCGGCTCTTCCCGACGTGGCTGGGGCAGTTCGCCTTGCCGTCGGGCAACGACGCCTTTTCGCCGCTGCTGGCCCTGCTGCGCTACGAGCCGGCCGTGTTCGTGCTGGGCCTGCCGGCCGTCGTCTGGGCGGTCATGCGCAACCGACGGGCCGGGCGGTTGCTGTCTGTCTGGTATGGGCTGTCGCTGCTGGTGGTCGTCCTGCAGCCGGGCGCGATGGCCAACGCCGCCGTCGTCACCCTGCCCGCCTATTTGCTGGCCGGGTTGCTGGCGGCCGAAATTGCCGGCCAAAGGGCCGCCTACCCCGCCGACGGGCGGCGCGTGACGCTGTACACAACCCTGGCGATACTCGGTCTTGGCGCGCTGTTCCTGGCCGCGGCCGGCCGGTTCGCCCGGCTCAATCTGCTGACGGGCGAGAACTCGATGCTGATCGCCCTGGCGGTGCTGGCCTTTGTGCTGGCCGGCGCGGCCGTGGTGCTGGCGATGGCCTGGGAAAGCCCGGCGGCGCGGCGCGGGGCGCTGGTTGGCGCGGCCGCGCTGCTGCTGTTCTGGCAGTGGGGCGCGGCGTGGCAGCTCAGCCGGCTCGGGGCCAACGATCCCCGCGAGCGGTGGGTGCAGGTGGGCACCGACGACGACGTGCGGGTGATGGTCCCCCTGCTGGAGAGCATCTCGCGGCAGGTAACGAACTCGGAGCGCGACCTGAGCATCTTCAGCCAGGTGGAATCGCCGGTGCTGCGCTGGTATCTGCGCGACTTCATCGGCCTCCAGTTCGGTCCGGCGCTGCCGGCGAACGCGAACGCGGACGTGATCATCACCCCGGCCGATGTGGAGCCGGCGCTGCCGAGCGACTACTTCGGCGCGGACTTTGGACTGGAGCAGCGGGAGATCCCCAACGTGGGGCCGACGGTTGTNTCCGACGCGCTGAANTGGTGGCTGTTNCGCGAATCGACGGCGGCNACCGAGGGCCAGCGNGTCATCGTCTGGGTGCGGAGCGACCTGGCCCGGCCGGAATAATTTAGCCACGGATTAACACGAATGGNANGGATTCTCAAATGGGAACNTGCNGGNGCGAGCAGCGTCTCATCNTTAAATAACGGATTAAGNGCTGNCAAGCTCGTAAGGCNCATANAGAATTAAATCCGTATCATCCGTGTGAATCCGTGGACCATTATTTGATATGAGCGAGCNATCATTGCTGACCTGGATAGACNTACCGGCGGGCGAGNGCGCGGGCGACGACGCGACGGCGCTCATCGGCCGCTGCCTGTCCGGGGAGCAGAGCGCCTACGTCGAACTGTACGACNTGTACAGCGGCCTCATCTACCGGCTGGCCTACAGCTTGCTGGGCGACCGCGAGGACGCGGAAGAGGTGCTGCAAGACAGCTTCGAGTATGCCTTCCGGCGGCTGGACCANTACGATCCGCGNAAATCGGCGTTCAAGACNTGGCTCTACCGTATNGCCGTCAGCCGCTGCCGCAACAANCGCCGCCGCAAGTGGCTGCCNTCCTTCTCGCTCAACNCCTACGANGGCCACGAGCCGAAGGACCCGGCCGCGCCGCAACCCGACGAGCGGGTGGTGCTGAGCGAGCGGCAGCGCGCCGTCTGGGCGGCCGTGGGTGANCTGTCGCCCAAGCTGCGCGAGGTGGCCATTTTGCGCTACTACNGCGGCCTGCAATACGCCGAGATCGGCGCGGTGCTGGATATTCCGCCCAAGACGGCNGAGTCGCGNATGCGNCTGGCCCACAAGGCGCTGCGCGACCGGCTGAGCGGCNTCGTGGATTGAGGCTTTGCGGGCGCGGGCGTGTATATGGGGGTTGTACGGTAATTTGTAGGGGCAGGCCTGCGTGTCTGCCCTGCGCGATGAGGGCGGACACACTGGTCCGCCCCTACGAGCTTATATGGATTCGGAACACATTCACTCGCTGACAACCGACTATGCTCTGGGGCTGCTTTCGGCCGAGGAGCGCCGCCGCGTGGAACGCCACGCCGGGCAGTGCCCCGCTTGCCGGGCGGCGCTGCAGCGCGAGCGCTCGCTGGCGGGGCTGGTGCGCGGCACGATTCACCAGGCGGCCCGCCCTGCCCCCGGCCGGCTGGCCGCGTTGCGCCCGGTGGCCGTCGCCCGTCGCGCGCCGCTGCCGCTCTACCGGCGGCTGGCCCCGGTGACGATGATCACCTTCCTGCTGGCGCTGGGGCTGCTGTTCGGCCGCGGCGCGTCGCTGGCCCCGCCCGTTTATGCCGACGGCACGCCGACCCTGTCCGACGCCGGCCCCCGCGTGCCTACGGCCACCATCGCCGCGGCCATCGCGCCGGTCACGTCCGAGCCGGCGCCGCAAAAAGTGCGCTTCGTGCCGACGGTCCCGCCCAACACGCCAGCAACCGCGCCGCTCTACGCGCCCACCCCCGCCCCACCAGCCAGCACCGCGGTCAATAATTAACCCATGCCATCCATTGACAACAGATCATGGAAATCTGCATTCTTATATCTGCGTAATCTGCGTAATCTGCGGATTCTCTTCTCCATCCGGAACTCGTTATGACTGACCTGACCACCCTGCCCCCTCAGAAGGACACCGCCGGCGACTTTTTGTCGCGGCCGCTCATCGCCGCGCTCAATATCGACTGGGAGAAGGCGATCTACCTGTCCTTCATGATCATCGCCATCATCACCCGCTTCTATATGCTGGGCGACCGCGTCGTCAGCCACGACGAGAGCCTGCACACGCAGTACTCCTACCAGTTCTACAACGGCGATGGCTACGTCCACACGCCGCTGATGCACGGGCCGACGCTCTTCCACACCACGGCCCTGTCCTACTGGCTGTTCGGCGACAGCGACTTCGCCTCGCGCATCCCCAACGCCATCCTGGGCGTGCTGCTGGTCCTCATGCCCTACTTCCTGCGCGACTGGCTCGGCCGCCGCGGGGCGCTCTTCGCCTCGTTCCTGCTGCTCATCTCGCCCTACGTCAGCTACTACTCCCGCTACATCCGCCATGACGTGTACCTGATCGTTTTCGCGATGGTCGTTTTCATCGCCACCTGGTATTACATCCGCGAGCGCCGCACACGCTACCTGTGGTGGTTCACTATCGGCCTGGTGCTGATGTTCGCCACGATGGAGGCGTCGTTCATCTATATCGCCATCTTCGGCAGTTTTCTGGTCGTGCGGCTGCTGGCCCTCGTCGTTGGCGCGCCGTGGATTCGCGACGTGCTGCCGGGTCTGCGGATGCCGCTGCTCGTGGCGCTGGCCGGCGTGATCCTGGTCGGCGCGGGCTACGGCATGCACCGCTTCGTCACCGGCGACACAGCCACGGAAGCGACGGCAACCGTCACCAGCGAAGGGTTCGCCGTGGACCCCAACGCGACCGAGACCGCGGCCGTGGAGACCGGCGGCACGAACGACCTGATCAGCCGCTGGGTGGAGATCGCCGGTATCGCCATCTTCTCGCTGGGCCTGTTCCTCATCGTCCGGCAGATGCGCCCCCACATCGACGCCTATCCCGAGTTC
>JAACJX010000330.1 GCA_014237545.1 Ardenticatenia bacterium
ATGGGCGATTTTNCNCTCATGACCTCGGCCGGCACCTTCATTATTAATGGCACGGAGCGCGTCGTCGTAAGTCAGTTGATTCGTTCCCCCGGCGCCTANTTTGAGGTCGAGGAAGAGCGCACCACCGGCCGCCCGNTGGCAATGGGCAANCTGATTCCCGACCGCGGCGCGTGGATGGAATTTGAGACGCGCAAGACNGACTACATCACNGTTAAATTTAATCGCAAGCGCACGGTGCCTGTTACCTTGTTCCTGCGGGCAATGGCCGCTATCCCCGATGGNTTGGGCAAGCCCCTNATAAAGGAAGGCACNGACGAGGANNTGNTGGCCNTGTTCGCCGATATCGACACGAACGGCGAACACCTCTACATNCANGGNAGCATCGAGCAGGAGCCGCATTGGGACCCGGAGCGCTCCATTCCNGACCAGGCGTTGATCGAGTTCTACAAGCGCATGCGTCCGGGCGACCCGCCGACGCTGGACAACGCGTCGCAATACCTTCAGGAGCAGCTATACGACAGCCGCCGCTATGACCTGGCGGCCGTTGGTCGATACAAGCTGAACAAGCGGCTCAACCTGCAGGGNGAAGTGCCGCTGGCGCACCGGACGATCACCCAACAGGACATCGTCAACTTTGTGCGCCACATGATTCTNATCAATAACGGCCTNGAAGGNCCGGACGACATCGATCACCTGGGCAATCGCCGCGTGAAGACCGTCGGCGAATTGATCCAGGCCAAGTTGCGCGTTGGTTTGCGCCGCATGGAGCGCGTCGTTCGCGAGCGCATGTCAATTCGCGAGAGCGACAATGTCACCCCCGTGGCGCTGATCAACATCCGCCCGGTTGTGGCCGCCATTCGTGAATTCTTCGGCAGTTCGCAGTTGAGCCAGTTCATGGAGCAGGCTAACCCGTTGGCGGAGCTGACCCATAAGCGCACGTTATCCGCGCTGGGGCCGGGTGGTCTGCGCCGCGAGCGCGCCGGCTTCGAAGTCCGCGACGTGCACCACAGTCACTATGGCCGCATTTGCCCCATCGAGACGCCGGAAGGCCCGAACATCGGCCTCATCGGTCGTCTGGCGACTTACGGCCGCGTCAACAAGTATGGTTTCATCGAAACGCCTTACCGGCGGGTTATGAACAAGCTGCCGGTGGCTGACGAACTGGTGAATCATGACGCATTCGCCAACGTCACCGACCCATCCACGGGCGAGATCATCATCGCCCAGGGCGAGACTATCACGGCCGAGCACCTGGAAACGCTGCGCGAGGCGGGGATTCAGGAAGTGCAGGTCAAGCCATTCCTCACCGACGAGGTTATTTACATGTCGGCCGATGAGGAAGACCACTACACCATCGCCCAGGCCAATGCCAAGATCGACGAGCGTGGCCAGTTTGTGGACGCGCGCGTCTCGTCCCGCCGCAACCAGCAATTCCGCTTCACGTCTGTGCAGCGCGTCGACTTTATGGACGTCGCGCCGCGCCAGATCGTTGGTGTATCGGCGGCGTTGATTCCTTTCCTGGAGCACGACGATGCCAACCGCGCCCTTATGGGCTCAAACATGCAGCGCCAGGCTGTCCCCNTGCTCCAGCCGGACGTGCCCCTCGTCAGCACCGGCATGGAGTTGCAGGCGGCCCTCAACTCGGGCCAGGTGGTCCTGGCCGATCAAGTTGGCGAGGTGGTTAGCGTGTCGGGCGACAAGATCGTTGTCATGGGCGAGAACGGCCCGCGCATCTATAACCTGCGCAAGTACAACCGGTCGAATCAGAGCACGTGCATCGACCAGCATCCGATCGTGCAGCGCGGCCAGCGCGTGCAGATTGGCGACGTGCTGGCCGACAGCTCCTCGACGCATCATGGCGAGCTGGCTCTGGGCCAGGACGTGGTGGTTGCGTTCCTCTCGTGGGAAGGCGGCAACTTCGAGGACGCCATCCTCGTGAGCGAGGCGATGGTCCGGCAGGATCGCTTCACCTCGATCCACATCGAAAAGCATGAGGTCGAGGCGCGTGATACGAAGCTCGGGCCGGAAGAAATTACCTACGATATCCCGAACGTCAGCGAGGATGCCCTCAAGGACCTCGACGAGCGCGGTATCATTCGCGTCGGCGCCGACGTGAACGAGAATGACATCCTCGTCGGCAAGATCACGCCCAAGGGCGAGAAAGAGCTGAGCCCGGAAGAGAAGCTGTTGCGCGCCATCTTTGGCGACAAGGCCCGCGAGGTCAAGGACTCCAGCCTGCGCTTGCCCAATGGGGCGCGGGGCAAGGTTGTCGACGTGCAGGTGTTTGATCGCCAGCACGACCGCGACCTGCCCGCCGGCGTGGAGACGATGGTCCGCGTCAGCGTGGCCCAGCGACGCAAGATNTCCGAGGGCGACAAGATGGCNGGNCGTCATGGCAACAAGGGTGTCATCTCCAAGATCGTTCCCATCGAAGACATGCCCTATCTGGATGACGGCCGCTCGATCGACATCATCCTGAGCCCGTTGGGTGTGCCCGGCCGTATGAACATCGGCCAGGTGCTGGAAACCCACCTGGGCTGGGCCGCCAACCGGATCGGCTTCCGGGCCATTACGCCGGTGTTCGACGGAGCGACGGAACATGAAATCGCCGCCGAGCTGGGTCGCGCCTGGCTTGTCGACCACGCCTGGGACGTTGCCAGCGAGTGGGCCTGGGACTGGTTGGCCGAAATCAACTACGACACGTCTACTCTGGAAAATGAGGACCATGCGCGACGCATGTTCATTGTCGCCTGGCTCAGCGACCTGGGCTATGACGCCGGCCGGATCGAGGTCGACGAACCATATGCTCGTCGTTCTGTCGCGCGCGAATGGCTGCGCAGNCGAGANTGGNANCCGGACGANATCTTCCCGGAAAACCCCGAGGAGTTGCCGAAGNCGCGCTGGCAGGAGATCGATCCAATCGCGATCGAGGCTTGTGTCCGCGAGTGGTATGCCTTTGTTCTGGATAGACAGGATGCGCTGCTGCCCGAATCTGTGAAGGTTGATCCGACGCAGACGGAATTGAGCACGCTGATCGAGTTGGCAAACGAGATCACCACCCACACGCATATTCCGCTGCCGACAATGGGCAAGGAGCGTTTGTTCGATGGCAAGTCGGGGCGGCCGTTCGACCAGCCGGTGACGGTTGGCGTGCTNCACATGCTGAAGCTGGCCCACCTGGTCGAGGACAAGGCGCACGCTCGTTCCACCGGCCCGTACTCGCTGGTGACGCAGCAGCCGTTGGGCGGTAAGGCCCAGTTCGGCGGCCAGCGCTTCGGCGAAATGGAAGTGTGGGCTCTGGAAGCTTATGGCGCGGCCCACACCTTGCAGGAAATGCTGACGGTCAAGTCTGACGATACGCAGGGGCGCGTCAAGACCTACGAGGCCATCGTCAAAAATGAGCCNATCGAAGAGCCTGGNGTTCCGGCTTCGTTCCGCGTGTTGGTAAAGGAACTGCAGAGCCTGGGCCTGGCCGTAGAGGCAACCACAGAGGGTGGCGAGATCGTGCGGTTCGGCAAGGAAGATGACAAGCGGACCAGCCGCAAGTGGGCCGGCGATGATTTCATGGCCCTGGCCCGCGCCAATCGGTAAGAGAGTCGGCGACACGGCCATTGNCNCNTTTNAAACNAATGGCCGTGTGGCCTTGACATCTCTTGTGAATCTGATAATATTGACGATCGTATGTCTAGCCGAACAGGGTAGCGACGCTTTGAGTCGTTATCAATAGAATAGGTTTGAAACGATGGAGGCCATCGAGACATTTCTGGAGCGATGGCCTCCGTATTGTCGGGTCTGGTANGGTGTTTCTGTCCCCTTCCTCCATTTAATAGACGATTTCTATTGTTATTCACAACNGAATAGAAAACCTGCACTACTGCTGGTGATAAGGAACGAAAATTCGTCCCCTTCCGAGGCAGCGGTTTGTAGTGTTTTCTGTCTGTAAGTCGGTATCGGCTCGGACAGATTTAGATAAGGAGAAAAGTAAGCCTTGCCTACTATTAATCAACTTGTCCGCAAAGGGCGTAGTTCTAAGTCGAAGAAAAGCAAGTCTCCGGCATTGCAATACACCTTNAATTCTTTCAAGCAGCGGCGCACGCGTCAGCCGATGGGCGCGCCCCAGAAGCGGGGCGTTTGCACCCAGGTGAAGACNATGACGCCGAAGAAGCCGAACTCCGCGTTGCGGAAGGTGGCTCGTGTTCGCTTGTCGAATGGTATCGAAGTGACCGCCTACATTCCNGGCGANGGGCATACATTGCAGGANCACTCCGTCGTGCTGGTTCGCGGCGGTCGTGTGAAGGACCTGCCTGGTGTTCGCTANCACATCGTTCGNGGCACGCTGGATGCTGGTGGTGTGGTCAATCGCAAGAAGGGCCGTTCNAAGTACGGCACCAAGGTGGCCAAGAANAAGTAATCGGAAGATTTGGGTGGTCGGAGTTAGACCGCCGGGGAATGATAAGTCATGTCTAGACGATTCCGTCCAGAAAAACGAGAAATTGAACCTGACCTGCGCTATGGCAATGTGCATGTGTCGATGTTCGTTAATCGCCTCATGTATGATGGCAAGAAAAGCGTNGCCCAGAGCCTCATTTACGACAGCTTCGACATGATCGAAGAGCGCGTCGGCCGTCCGGGCGTCGATGTTTTCGAGCAGGCGCTNCAGAACGTGGCCCCGCAGATCGAAGTACGGCCGCGTCGCGTGGGTGGGGCCACCTATCAGGTGCCCGTGCCGGTAGAGTCCTATCGCCAGATGTCGCTGGCCATGCGCTGGCTGCTGTCCGCGGCTCGCAATCGCGGCGGCCAGACGATGGCCGACAAGCTGGCCAACGAATTTATTGACGCATCCAATAATCAGGGTGCGGCGGTTAAGAAGCGTGACGACACGCACCGCATGGCTGAGGCGAACCGCGCCTTCTCCCATTTCCGGATTTAAGTGAGTCATGGCTGATTATCCGTTGGAACGAATCCGGAATATTGGCATTATTGCCCATATTGACGCCGGTAAAACGACGACCACCGAGCGCATCCTGTATTACACGGGCGTGATCCATCGCATGGGCGANACCCATGAGGGNACCTCAACGATGGACTCGATGGATCAGGANCGCGAGCGTGGNATCACCATTTCGTCNGCTGCCACNACGGCGTTCTGGCTTGACCACCAGGTCAACATCATCGACACCCCGGGGCACATTGACTTCACGGCCGAAGTGCAGCGCAGCTTGCGCGTTCTGGACGGCGGCGTGGTTGTCTTCGACGCGGTAGCCGGAGTGGAGCCCCAGTCTGAGACGGTGTGGCGGCAGGCCAACGGCTACAACGTTCCGCGGATTTGTTTTGTTAACAAGATGGATCGCGTCGGCGCTGATTTCAAGCGCACCATCGGCATGATCAAGGACCGTCTGGGAGCCAACCCGATTCCTGTTCAATACCCCATTGGTGAAGAATCCTCATTCCGTGGCATCGTCGACCTGCTCACCATGCAGGCCTTCTTCTGGAGCGAAGACGATTCCGGCGCGCGCCCCACGGCCATGCCGATTCCCGATGAGATGCTNAGCGATGTGGAAGCCGCCCGTCACGATATGGTCGAGCGCATTGCCGAGACCGACGATGAGCTGACCATGCGCTATCTGGAAGGCGAAGAAATTTCGGTCGAAGACTTGCGGGCGGCCCTGCGTCGGGCGACTGTCCAGAACCTAGCCACGCCAGTGTTCTGCGGCAGCGCGCTGCGCAACCGCGGCATCCAGCGCGTCCTCGACGGCGTAGTTTACTATCTGCCCTCGCCACTCGACATCCCGGCCATCAAGGGTGATAACCCATTTACCGGCAAGACCGAAGAGCGCAACCCGTCGTCCGCTGAGCCTTTCTCAGCTCTGGTGTTCAAGATCGTCACCGACCCCTACGTCGGCCGCCTGGCTTACTTCCGTGTTTACTCCGGCGTCGTTCAAGTTGGCGATTCAGTCCTGAACAGCACCAAGGACAAGCGCGAACGGGTCGGCCGCATCCTTCGTATGCATGCCGACCATCGCGAGGACCTGAAAGAAGTTCGCGCGGGCGACATCGCAGCCACGCTCGGTCAGAAGAATACCTTCACGGGGGACACGCTGTGTGACGCGAAGGCTCCTATCGTCCTGGAGGCGATCGACTTCCCGGAGCCAGTGATCCAGCTGGCGATCGAGCCGAAGAGCAACATCGACCAGGATAAAATGGGCAACGCCTTGCGCGCGCTGTCGGAGGAAGACCCGACTTTCCAGGTCAAGGTCGATGACCAAACTGGGCAGACGGTGCTCTACGGTATGGGTGAGCTTCACCTTGAGGTGCTGGTCGACCGTCTGATGCGCGAGTTCAAGGTGGCGGCCAACGTCGGCCAGCCACGCGTGGCCTATCGCGAGACGATTACCCGGGCGGTGGACAAGGTAGAGGGGCGTTTTGTGCGCCAGTCGGGCGGCCGTGGTCAGTTTGGTCACGTCGTGTTGCGCGTCGAGCCGCTGGAGCCGGGTTCCGGCATTTTATTCGAGAATAATATCATCGGCGGCAGTATCCCGCGCGAGTTTATCGGCCCGACAGAGGCCGGCATTCGCGAAGCACTGGAGAGTGGTGTGCTGGCCGGCTATCCGGTGGTTGACCTGAAGGCTACCCTGATTGACGGGTCCTTTCATGAGGTTGACTCCTCAGAAATGGCCTTCAAGATCGCCGGGTCGATGGCCATCAAAGAGGCCCAACAGCAAGGCAAGCCGATTCTGTTGGAGCCGATGATGTCAATTGAAGTGGTCGCGCCGGATGAGTACACCGGCGATGTGATCGGAAATCTCTCGGCCAATCGAGGGATGATCGAGGGCATGGAGCTGCGTTCTGATGGGCTTCAGACGGTTCGAGCGCTGGTTCCCCTGGCCACAATGTTCGGGTATGCGACGCGTTTGCGTTCGATGACCCAGGGCCGCGGGACGTTCACCATGGAATTTCATCACTACGCGCCGGTCAGCGAGTCGGTCGCGCAGGAAATTCTGCATGGCCGCAAGTAGGCCCACTCCAAGAATATTTGGACTGGTAAGTTCGGAGAATATTTAAGTAATTATTGATTTCGACGGCCCGATGCCGGCGAGTTAAACAGAGAAGGAAGCGAAACAATGGGCAAAGCGAAATTTGAACGCGGGAAACCGCACGTCAATATTGGCACGATCGGGCACATCGACCACGGGAAGACGACGCTGACGGCGGCGATCACCAAGACGCTGTCGTTGAAGGGTTGGGCGGACTTCCGGGCATTCGACCAGATCGACAACGCGCCGGAAGAGCGCGACCGGGGCATCACGATTGCCATCTCCCACGTGGAGTACCAGACGGCGAACCGGCACTACGCGCACGNGGACTGCCCGGGNCACCGCGACTACATCAAGAACATGATCACCGGCGCGGCGCAGATGGACGGGGCGATCCTGGTGGTGGCCGCGCCCGACGGGCCGATGCCGCAGACGCGGGAGCACGTGCTCTTGGCGCGGCAGGTGGAAGTGCCGGCGATGGTCATCTTCCTGAACAAGGTCGACATGATGGACGACGAGGAGCTCTTGGAGCTGGTGGAGCTGGAGCTGCGCGACCTGCTGTCGAGCTACGAGTTCCCGGGCGACGAGACGCCGATCGTGCGCGGCAGCGCGCTGGCGGCGTTGGAAGAGCCGACGAAGAACCCGGACGCGCCGGAGTACGCGCCGATCTGGGAGCTGATGCGCGTGGTGGACGAGTACATTCCGACGCCGGTGCGCGAGATTGACAAGCCGTTCCTGATGCCGGTGGAGGACGTGTTCTCGATCAAGGGGCGCGGGACGGTGGTGACGGGGCGCGTGGACCGCGGGGTGCTGACGCCGAACAGCGAAGTAGACATCATCGGGCTGGGCAACGACCGGAAGAAGGTGGTTGTGACGTCGATGGAGATGTTCCACAAGATCCTGGACAAGGTGGAGGCGGGCGACAACGCGGGGTTGCTGCTGCGCGGCATCGGCCGGGAGGAAGTGGAGCGCGGGCAGGTGCTGGCCAAGCCGGGCAGCATCACGCCGCACACGGAGTTCATGGGCGAGGTGTACGTGCTGCGCAAGGACGAGGGCGGGCGCCACAAGGCGTTCTTCCCGGGCTACCGGCCGCAGTTCTACATCCGGACGATGGACGTGACGGGCCAGATCACGCTGCCGGAAGGGGTGGAGATGGTCATGCCGGGCGACAACGTGAACCTGAAGGTGGAGTTGATCACCCCGGTGGCGCTGGAAGAGGGCTCCCGCTTCGCNATNCGCGANGGCGGCCTGACCGTNGGCGCNGGNGTNATTACNNAGATTNTNNNNTAAGAACCTAACAGAGGAAACGCATGTCGAAACAACGAATTCGCATC
>JAACJX010000041.1 GCA_014237545.1 Ardenticatenia bacterium
CATTCGGCGCGGGGATCGGGTAGGGGCGTGGGCAGCGGCGAATTCATCTCCGCCCTGCCGATGCCCCTTCGCTCGCCGCTGCCTCGCCCTTCCGCGGCGTGGGCGCCAAACCTCAGAGGTCTTCTGAGACCTCTGAGGTTTCCAGGTTTCCAAAGGGTCAGGTTGACCCGGTCGCTGGTCCGCCGCCCGCCGTCCACCACCCGCCGCCGCCTCACCCTCTTGCGGCTTGCCCCATTTTGTATCCCTCCGATAGAACGATAGAATGACCCCCAGGTCGCGCCGCGCGGCCCACGGAGAACAACCAAGCCATACCGCGTTCTGCTGGTCGAAGACGACGTCGCCTTGCGCGAGACGGTCAAATACAACCTGCGCAACCAGGGCTACGAGGTCGTCGTGGCCGACAACGGCTACGCCGCGCTGGAAGCCGCCCGCCGCCAGCCGCCGGACGTGATGCTGCTCGACGTGATGCTGCCCGGCATCGACGGCCTCGAGGTCTGCCGCCTGCTGCGCAAGGAGACCAGCCTCCCCATCCTGATGCTGACCGCCCGCAGCGAGGAAGTCGACCGCGTCGTCGGCCTCGAGATGGGCGCCGACGACTACCTGACCAAGCCGTTCAGCATGCGCGAGCTGATGGCCCGCGTCAAGGCGCTGCTGCGCCGCGTGGAGCTGATCCGCGAAGACCTGGCCGCCGAACAGCAAGAAGCGGCCGGGGCCGAGGCGGCCGAAGAGCGCAAAACCGAGACGCTGGCCTTTGATGACCTGGAGATCGACCTCGGCCGCCGCGAGGTGCGCCTGGGCGGCGCGGCCGTCCGCCTGAAGCCCAAGGAGTTCGACCTGCTGCTCTTCCTGGCCCGCAACCGGGGCATCGCCCTGTCGCGCGACTTGCTGCTGGAGCGCGTCTGGGGCTGGACGTTCGATGGCAACAGCCGCACCGTCGACGTCCACGTGCGCTGGCTGCGCGAGAAGCTGGAGCGCGACCCGGCCGACCCGGCGCGCATCGTCACCGTCCGCGGCATCGGTTACCGCTTCGAGGGGTAAGCGAGATGACCAAACTGTTCTGGCGCATCGCTCTGCCGTTTGCCGGGATGACGGTGCTGCTCGTCCTCGGCCTCTACCTGTTCCTGACCCGCACGACCTGCGTCGGCGACACCAGCTGCGTCCTGGGCACGATCCTCGCCGCCGCGGCCGTCAGCCTGCTGGGCACGCTGCTGCTGTCCGGTCTCATCGCCGATAGCCTGACCCGCCCCCTCAGCAACGTCACCGAGGTCGCCCGCCGCGTCGCCGCCGGCGACGAGTCCGCCCGCGCCCTCACCCAGCGGCGCGACGAGATCGGCGACCTGATCCGCGCCTTCGGTGATATGACCGAGCACCAGCGGGAGCAGATCGCCGAGCTGTCACAGGACTACCGCCGCTTCGCCGCCGTCATCGAGCACATGGCCGACGGCGTCCTCATCACCGACCGGCTGGGCAACGTCTTGTTGATCAACCCGGCCGCCTGCCGCCTGCTGAACGCCACCGAGAGCGACGCGCGGGGCCGGTCGTTCGCCGCCGGGGTGCGCCACCACCAGCTCATCGAGCTGTGGCAGCGCGGCCAGCAGGAGCGCTCGGAGCAGGTCGAGGCGGTGGAGATCAGCCCCAAGCTGTTCCTGCAGGCCGTCCTGACCCCCTACAGCCTGGGCGAGCGGGCCGGCTTCATCGTCCTCTTCCAGGACCTGACACAGGTGCGGCGGCTGCAAGTGATGCGCCGCGATTTCATCAGCTACCTGTCCCACGAGCTGCGGTCGCCGCTGGCCTCGCTGCGGGCGATCATCGAGACGCTGCAAGATGGCGCGACCAACGACCCGCCGGCGGCCGAGCGCTTCCTGCAACAGGCCGTGAGCGAGATCAACACGATGACCCAGATGGTCGAGGAGCTGACCGAGTTGTCGCAGATCGAATCGGGACAGATCCGGCTGCGCCTGGCCCCCACGCCGGTGGCCGAACTGGTCGACGGGCCGCTGGAGCGGTTGCGGCCGCAGGCCGAGCTGGGCGGGCTGGAACTCGTGGCCGACCTGCCGCCCGACCTGCCGCTGGTGCTGGTCGACGGCGAGCGCATCCGGCAGGTCATCACCAATCTCGTCCACAACGCGATCAAGTTCACCCCGCCGGGCGGCCGGGTGACGGTCAGCGTCGCCGGCGACCCCCAGGGCACGGCCCGCGAAATGCTCGACGAGGAAATGCCCGCCGGCCTGATCGCCGAAGAGATGCCGGCGACATTGCCCGAGCGCGTGCTGGTGATCGAGGTGCGCGACACCGGCGTGGGCATCTCCAAGGTCGATCTGCCGCGCATCTTCGAACGGTTCTACAAATCGGACCGGGCCCGGACGCGCGGCCGCGGCGGCACGGGCCTGGGTCTGGCCATCGCCCGCCACATCGTGGCCACCCACGGCGGGCACATCTGGGTGAAGAGCAAGGAAGGCAAGGGCAGCAGCTTCTTCGTCAGTTTGCCGGTCGTTGAGGAATGAGCCTGAAAAGACCTCAGAGGTCTCAGAAGACCTCTGAGGTCTGACAGATGGGCCGCATTATGATCCACCACGACCTCCATCAAGTACCTGAGCTGATCNCCTCCCTGGCGGCCCTTTTCGCGGCGCAGCCGGAGACGTCGGCCGTCGCCCTGGGCGGCTCGCGGGTCGGGGCCATGACCGACGCGGCATCCGACATCGACCTCTACGTCCTCACCCGCGGCGAGATATCGCTGGCGGCGCGGCAGGCCATCGTCGAGCAGTGCGGCGGCGCGTCGCGGGCCGACCTGGGCCTGACTTACTGGGGGCCGGGCGACGAATGGNTCNACGCGGCGACCGGTATCGAGGTCGACGTCGTCTATTTCGACATCGATTGGCTGGCGGCCGAGGTCCGGCGCGTTCTCGGCGAGCATCGGGCGGCGNTGGGCTACACGACCTGCTTCTGGCACACGGCGCGCTCATGGGTCNCGCTCTACGACCGCGACGGCCGGCTGGCCGCGCTGCGGGCCGAGGCGGCCGCGCCCTATCCTGAACCGCTGCGGCGGAACATCATTGCCCTNAACCGGCCCGTGTTGCGCGACATCATCCCCAGCTACGCGACCCAGATCGCGAAGGCGGTCGAGCGCGGCGACGAGATCAGTGTCAATCACCGCCTGGCGGCGCTTCTGGCCAGTTACTTCGATATTCTCTTTGCTTTTAACCGCGTGCCCCACCCGGGCGAGAAGCGGCTGGTCGCCCAGGCTGAGGCGCTATGCGCGCGCCTGCCGGAAGGAATGGCCNCCGATCTGTCGGCGCTCCTGGCCGCGTCGGGGACGGCTGGTTCGGAGGTGATGGCCCGCCTTAACCTGTTACTCGACCATCTAGACGCGCTGCTGGCGACGGACCCGGCGCTCTAATGATGAACCCTTTCACTCCCTGGCACGGAAGCTGACATGACCGATCACTACACCCTGCCCGACGCGCCCCCTATTCCCGGCCTGCGCTTCCGCCCGCTGGCCGGCGTGGCCGACGCCGACAACCTGCTGGCCATCCACGCCGCCCGCGCCGGGCGCGACGGCATCGACCCGCTCTCCACCACCGAGAGCGTCCTGACCCGCGAGGATATCGTCCGGTCGCTCGACGCGATGGCCGAGTCCGGCACGGCCGGCCGGTCGATCCTGGCCGAGATCGATGGCCAGGCGGCCGGCTACAACCGCTTCTTCGACTGGACAGAGAATGACGGCACGCGCGTCTGGCTGCTGGTCGGGTGGGTGACTCCGGCATGGCGCGGCCGCGGCCTGGGCACGGCGCTGCTGCGCTGGACCGAGGCCCGTATCCGCGAAGAGGCCGCCCGCGCCGGCGACCGCTGGGAGTTCGCCGCCAACGCCAGCAGCACCGAGATCGAGGCGACAGCGCTCCTGCGCGACAACGGCTACCGCCCGGCCTATACCGTCGTGGAAATGGAGCTGGATTGGGATACATTTGCTCGCTCCGAAACCGNGTTTTTNNCTNAAANCTCGGTTTCTAAATCNANNATAACCATCCGCNCCGGCGACGCGGCCGACGCTGCCCGCNTCGCCACATCGGTCGATGAGNCCTATCGCGGCGAGTACGACGGCGGCCGCTACGCCGAGCAGTTCGACCCGGCGGCCTACGCCGGGGAGCTGGCCGGGCCGGGCCACGACCCGTCGCTGTGGCGCGTGGCCTGGGCCGGGGATGAGATCGCCGGGCAGGTCATCCCTCGCGTCGAGCGCGGCCGGGCGGAGATCTATGAGGTCAGCGTGCGGCCGGCGTGGCGGCGGCGGGGCATCGCCCGGGCGCTCCTGGTCGAGGCCATCCGCGAGCTGCGCCGCCGCGAGATCGCCGTCGTCCGGCTCCACACNGTGGCCGAATTCCCCACGCGNGCGGTCGAGTTGTATGAGAGCTTGGGCTTTAACACGCTGAAGAAATTCCCGCGCTATCGAAAGTTGGCGTAAGACCTCAGAGGTCTCAGAAGNCCTCTGAGGTCTGATAGAGTGACTCCTATGGACCCAACCATCCGCAACCTTTACTCCGACGACATCCTGCACGAGGCCATGCGCCGCTACGCCATCGCCCCCGGCGACATCGACCCCGGCGATGGCTTCGAGAGCTTCATCTACCGCTTCACCCGCGGCGGCCAGCGCTTCATCCTGCGCGTCACCCACACC
>JAACJX010000419.1 GCA_014237545.1 Ardenticatenia bacterium
CCAGAATATGGATGTGCAACTCCGGCGTGGAGACAAGCGAGAATTCTGTCTAGTAATGTAGGTGCAGATGCAAACAGGTGCAACGCACTGCCAAAGTGCGTTGCACCTGAGGGCGAGCGTGTCATAATCCCCCCATGACCACGCTCCACGTCCATTTCGACCGCCTTCTGACCGAGGCCGAAGCCGCCCAGCTCCGGCCTCTCCTTTCATCCGGCGTCGTGCTGACTGAAGGTGGCGACCCGCCCGCCGGAACCGCCGTCCTCGTCTCCGGCCGCCCCACCCGGGAGCAGTTGGCCGCCTCGCCCGACCTGCGCGCCCTCATCATCCCCTGGGCCGGTCTGCCCGCCGAGACCCGCGAACTGATGGGCGACTTCCCCGGCGTGTCGGTCCACAACCTGCACCACAACGCCGCGCCGGTGGCCGAGCTGGCCCTGATGCTGCTGCTGGCCGCGGCCAAGTTCGCTTTGCGCTATGACCACGCGCTGCGGGCCNACGACTGGCGCATCCGCTACGAGCGGCAAACGCCCACNGTNCTGTTAGAGGGCAAGACGGCGCTCATCCTCGGCTATGGGGCCATCGGTCGCCGGGTGGCCGCCGCTTGCCGCACGCTGGGCATGACCACGCTGGCCACGCGCCGCAGTCTTGACGCGCCGGAGACGGATGGCGAGACCGAGGTTCATCCGGCCGCCGCCCTCAGAGACCTGCTGCCCCGCAGCAATGCCGTCATCATCTGCCTGCCGCACACGCCGGANACCGACGGGCTGNTGGGCGCGGCCGAGCTGNCGATGTTGCCTGAGGGCGCGGTGCTGGTCAACATCGGCCGCGGCCGGATCNTCGACGAGCAAGCGCTCTATGAAGGCCTGCGTCATGGCCACCCCCACGCCGCCGGTCTGGACGTGTGGTACAGCTANCCGCCCGATGAGGCTGCCCGCGCCGATTGGCCGCCGTCGGCCTACCCCTTTCACGAGCTCGATAACGTCATCATGAGCCCCCATCGCGGCGGCGCCAGCGACGAAACGCCGCGGCTGCGCATGACCGCGCTGGCGGAGATGCTGAACGCGGCCGCCGCGGGGCGGGCGATGGGCAATCANGTGGATGTGNTGGCCGGATATTAGGCCCAGGGAAAAACTAACCAGCTTTCGTAAGTAAAATATACAGCCAGGGNAATTCATCGATAAGGCCTTTTGTTGTGTCAGATAGATGACATTCATTCATGGCGGATATATGTTATAGTACCTGCGCGACTTGAAAGGCATGCAGGCCCCTCAATGCTCTTCCGTTCGCAACAATTACATAGTTCCCATATGCAAGCGATTAAGGAGATAAATAGTGAAACATCGCAGCCTTGTCATCGTGCTACTATTTGGTCTTTTGTTGATGGTGGCGTGTGGCAGCTCTGAAGCTCCAAGCAGCTCCGACGCCCCTGATGCCTCTACCGGCAGCAGTGACACATCCGCTGCCGCCAATACCCAGAGCGCCGGCGGCAACGCCGAGCGAGTAAAAGTAAGCGCGGAAGTAGGTGGCGCGCCGCTTGTGCTGGCTGAAGGCACGTCAGACGGCCCGGCCGCTCGCGGCGCCACTGGCCCCACCAGCGACGTGGTCGGCGTTTGCCTGTCGGCTGCCGAGGGCGAGTTGGCCCGATTGGTCAACGAGTACCGGGCGTCGCTGAACTTACCGCCGCTGCAGATCTCTAAATCGTTGTCCCTGGTTGCCCAGCAGCACGCCTGGGACACGGTTAACAACAGCAATGCCTGGCCCGCTCCCCCGGCCGGCAAATCATGCAACATGCACAGNTGGTCGAGCATCGTCAATCCGGCCCTGCAACAGGGNACGTGGACCGGCAACTGCTATACGAGCGACCACGCCAACGCGCAGGGCATGTGGAACAAACCGGGCGAGATCGCGGGCTTTCCGGGTGAAGGCGTCGAGAATTCCTTTGCTTCGTCCGGCACTGCGACGGCTTCGGGTGCATTGACCGCCTGGAAGAACAGCCCAGGGCATAACAACGTTATCACTCAGCAAGGCGGCTGGGGACCTATGGCCTCGATGGGCGTTGGTATGTTAAACGGCGTGGCCCACCTGTGGCTTAGCTGGGTCACCGACCCGGCGGGCGAGGCGTTTCTGTGTAGCGGCGGCAGCGCCATGACGCCACCCACGGCCGTGCCGCCGACCGCCGTCCCGCCGACAGCTGTGCCCACGGCTGTGCCACCCACGGCCGTGCCGCCGACCGCCGCCCCAACAGACCCGGCCGCGACAGCCGCCCCCACCGTGGCTCCGACGGCTGTCCCCCCGACGGCCGCTCCGACTAATGTTCCGCCTACAGCCGCTCCAACGACTGCCCCGACGGGCGGGATTCTGAACGAGAATGGCACGATTGCCGCCGGCGAGACGACTGAGCACACCTTCAACGTCGCCCAGGGACGAACGTACACGGTCGTTGTTACGCCGTCGGCCGATTTTGATGTTGACCCTCGGTTCGACTGCACTTTATCTGGCGGGGGAGGCGCGAGTGGTGGCTTTGACTGGAACTGGGAAGGCGAAGCTGAAACGTTTACCTATGCCCCTCCTGCCGGCACCGGAACCTGCCGGATCACGGTGGGTGGTTACCTGGGTTCGGTCGGCACCTATACCATTGCCGTGACAGCGCGATAGGCCCATACCTGCTTGCCGCGGTGCGCGACGCGACTGAAGCGGCCGAACGCCAGCACAAGCGCTAGCCGGCCCGCGGCCGAATCACATACGGTTATGCAAATTCAGAGGGGGCGATTGAAAAGAAAATCGCCCCCTCGATCCCATCACGATATATGAGACGCTTTCCACGAATAGCTATCCTCTTTTTATCAACGGTTTTGCTTGGCGTGGCTTGCCAGAATGGCAGCAGCCCGCCGCTTGNCGCCACAGCGTCCCTCGATCAAACGGCAACTGTGACGGNAACCCCCTCNACCGGCCGGGGCGAAGTGCCGGACGAAGAGGCGGACGCACCTCCGCCCGTCCCGGTGATAACAAATGTTCCGGCCGGCCGTGGCGTCATCTATTCAATTCCCTTTGCTGCTCAGCCGGACGGCTTTGGATTCCGTAACTATGGGGCAGACTATCCCGAGGGCGATTTCACCGTCGAAGACCTGCGGGGTATGTTTGGCGACAGCGTGTGTTCCCGGGTTGACGGCGATACGTGCATACCCTCGGCCGAGGCCCAACAGTGGATTGCCGATCGCAACGCCGATATGAGAGCGGGTCACTGCATCGGCTTCACCGTCACCAGCTATCGGTTTGCCCAGGAGGAATTAGAGCCGCAATCGTTCACACGATCGGCCGATCAACCTTTTGATCTGGCCCGGGAAGTTCCNCTCATGCGGANAATCGCCCTCAATGGCTCGCTCTATTGGGTCNAGTCGGTCTGGTCCAGTGAGGTGTCGGGCACGCCACGTGACATTATTGACGCGCTTGTTGCCCTCCGCGAACCNGTTGATTTGAGCATTTTCCTGCCCGGTNTGGTTGGCGGGCATTCCTTGCTGGCTTACGGCGTGGAGGAAGTGGCGCCGGGGCAATACCGTATTCTCGTTTACGACAACAACTTCCCCGGTCAGGACGCNTACGTTGAGGTGGATTACGAGGCGAATACATGGAATTATGATCACGGGGCCGTGAACCCCGANCAGACGGCCATTCCCTATGGGGGAGACGCCACCACTGAAACGCTGCGTTTCATTCCCCTATCGAGTTACGNCTCAGCCACGTNCCCATTTTGCCCGGCGGACAGTGAGACGGATATGGAGGAGCAGGAGGACAGTCAGGCCTTTACGCTCATCTCCGTCTTCGGACAGGGCCAACTCCTGGCCAAGACGGCATTGGGAGCCATAGGACTGGTGGCCGGCGAGATCATCAATGAGATTCCCGGCGCGACCCTCCTTTTCCCGCGCGGCCAATTGGCGGCTTATGGGCCTCCGGGGATCGTCTTGCCCGACGGCTCGGATTACACGCTGGAGTTCAACGACGTTGAACGCGTCTCCGGCCTGGGCTCCGGTATGGCCTTCACGATGGACCGCCTGGCTCCCGGCCGCGACGCCAATCAATTGAACGTCGCCGCGGATGGAAAGTCTGTCGAATTTCTGGCCGGCAGCGACCAATCGCCATCCCTGAGTGTGACGATCCGGCAGGACGGCGCTTCCTACAAGGCCACGCTCTTGGGGGTAGATTTTAAAGACGGGCAAGGGCTGTCCCTGGGCGCGCCGGAAAACGGCGAAGGCCTGGAGCTTCGCAGCCAGGCGCTCGAGGTGACCGNTGCCACGCTGTTAATCACCCGGCTGACGGAAGAGGANGAAGCTATCTTCGCCACGACGAACNTCAGTGTCCAGGACGGCGGCGGCGTGACGTTGGACATTGGCGAATGGGACGGCCGCGGAGACATGGGTGTCCTGGANGACGGCGACGGCGACGGCATNTATGACGANACCCCGTCCGATCTACCGAACGAACCACTGGACGAGGTGCTGCAAAACAGCGAGGCCGGCGATGTGGATAACATCATCGACTCCATCAGCCCGTTTCTGGGGCAGAGCGGCCTGGAATCGATCCTGGCGGCGCTGGCCGAGCAGGACCTAACCGGCCGGGAGATAGGAGAGGTNTTGCGCCCTCTGAATCTGACCGATGAACAACTTGTTGAGTTTATCNCGCCCCTGGCCTTGCCCGTGCCGGAGGTGGGCGAGCTTGTTCATGCCTTGCGCCTGGAGCCGGAGCGCGTTGAGACTGTCACCGGTGGGCTANGGTTGCCGGCTGACGATGAAGCCGCGCTCCTGGGGTATCTTGATAATCTGGCGCTCTGGCAACAAATTCTCGCGGACTGGACCTTTCTTGCCACGGATGATCTCGACCGGCTCGGCGAATTACTCTTGAACTACGATCTGACCTCTGCCCAACTCCTGTTTGTCCTGCCACGAATGGGCCTGGCTGACGATGAGATCGAGTACGTGCTAGGTGGTCTGGAGTTATCATCAAGCGACCTGGAAATTGTGGCGGACCAGCTAGGCGTAGAAATCCCACCCACCAGNACGCCGGCGCCCACCCCGACACCGAGCATTACCGGAACATTGACGGNGACTGTCACGGCGACGCTGANCGGCACGCTCACGGCGANCNCCACGCCAACGATCAGCGTCACGGCGACGATGGCGGAGACGCCGGCCGGTACGCCGACCCCGGACCCATATCCCGGCGCGCCGCCCTTGCCGACCGGTACGCCTGACCCCTATCCCTATCCCGGGGCCCTGCCCCTACCGACCCCCACACCGGGAGCCTACCCCGGCGACCCTACGGCTACCCCCGATTTTGATTCGACGGCATTCTGTGTGGGCGATGATCTACACGTTGTAGCCGAGGAGCCAACGTGGGCCGAAGGAACGCTCATCGAGCTTTGGGTTGCGGATGAATTGCTGTTTTCGGGCGAGATTGGGCCGGANGACGAACCGCTNGAGATCACGCTGNCCGGCCCGGCAACCTGGGCCGACATTGAGCTGGTGGCCTCCGAAGAGCCGGAGCTCGTCCCACTGGGGACGGTGTCTTGCCCTTNGGACGGATGAGGACGGAGGTTGAGGTCGAGTATTGAACGGTGTGCAGCATAACGGGCACTACCTATNCCCCCCGCACCTCAACCTCCATCCCCCGCAACTTCTGATAGTAACGGATGGCCCGGCGTAGCGGGACCCGCCCCCCAAATAAAGGTATCGACTGGCCCCCACAGGATGGCCCACGACGCGATGCCNGTCCAGGCCACCAGCGCCGATAGCAGCACTCCATCCAGTTGGAAGAGGTAGACAACCAGCGCGATAGCCAAGAACAGGGCCAAGACGCTCACGAGGCTGATGGTGAAATCGGTTCGCCCCTCCTTCTTGATCGCCCGCATTTCATCCTCGTTGGCCTCGATCTGGGCGGCGCAATAGCGANCNATCGCCTGCCGGGCGCGGGCCTCGATGTCGTTGTCCATTGATGACGCCGGCACTTGAATCGTCAGATTGACCGGCTCGCGGATGGGGATGGCGCGCAATTTAACAAATATCTCATCAATCCCTGAGCGAAAACGCGACGAGGGGTTCNACGGGTCGGCCTCCGGTTCCGCGAAGAGCGCTNCGATGTTGTCTAAGTTGATTGTTATGTTGTTGGCCATGATATTGTACCTTCCCTGCCAGAGCGTCGGGATCGATCATCCTAATTATAATCCCTCGCTACGGCAATGCATTCATGCTGCCCTCGACCCTCTCGTGCCGGCGCTGTCGATGGCGATCGGGGCCGCGGCCGGCTTTGCGCGCCGACCCATTCATCTGCTAGAATGACAATCGAGGTAGCAGGCGGTATGCGCTTGCTCTAAAGCCATGAGANCATTAACGCGACTCATCGCCGCCTTGCTGACGGCACTACTCGCCGGGACGGTCTTCACGGCATACGGCTATCAGGCTACCCCTGAGCGCGACCCGATGGAAGACCTGGTCATTTCCGCTGATGAGCTGATGGCCGACATCCAAAAAGGCACGACCCTCATCGGCGGGGANCTGGCTCCCGAACTTTCCAGCGGCGCGTCCTTCACGTCGCAGACCATNGAATCNCCCATCCCCTTCAACGCGGTCGTGCCCCACTGGACGGGGACCAACGCGGAGGCTATCTCTCTGCAAGTTCGCACCAGNCCCGACGGCGAGAACTGGGAGGAATGGGTNAGCGTTCACGCTAACCACGACTGGATGGAGCCGGATGAGGCTGAGGTNGTCGGCGAGATGGTGCTCGTGGCCGATGCTGGCGTGACCCATCGCTTCGTTCAGATTCAGGTGCTCTTTGGCGATGGCGAGACGCATGAGGGTGACACGGGCGAGCCGCCCAGCCTCAGCCAGTTGCGCCTGACCTTCATCGACACCAGCCAAGGACCAAGCGCGGACGAACTGATCGATCTGCAATCCGAACTGGACAAGGACCAGCCGCTGCTGCCGGAAGATATCAACGCCTACCCCAAGCCGTTCGTCGTCAGCCGCGACGCGTGGTGCCGCCACGCCGATTGCACCTATAGCGAGGGCCTGGAATATCACCCGGTCAGCCACCTGATCGTCCACCACACCGTCTCCAATAACAGCAGCACCGACTGGCCGGCCGTCGTACGGGCCATCTGGAATTTCCACACCTTCAGCCGCGGCTGGGGAGATATCGGCTACAACTACCTGGTCGATCCCAACGGCGTCATTTATGAGGGGCACAACGGCGGGGATAACGTTGTCGGCACCCACGCCTCGGGGGCCAACAAGGGCAGCATGGCCGTGGCCCTTCTGGGCACCTTCACCGCCTATTCGCCCGGCATCCGCCCGCCACAGGCGATGCTCAACTCGGCCGCCGATCTGCTGGCCTGGAAAGCTGACCAGCGCGACATCAACGTCTTCGACGCCAGCCGGATGCCCAATCTTAGCTGGGGCGTGCCGCACCTGATGGGCCACCGCGACGTTTACGGCACGACTGAATGTCCCGGCGACCAGGCTCACCTGCTCATTCCCTGGCTGCGCGACCAGATCGCGGCCAAGATCGGCTTTGTCGATCCGTTTCTCTACGTCGACGAGCAATCCACCGGCTTCACGCGCAGCACCACAGGCAACTGGCTGGTGCCTCCCTATCTCTGCGGGTTCAACAACCACGCCTGGTACACGTGGTCGGTCAATTCGTCGTCGCAGAGCACGAATTGGGGCGAGTGGCGGCCGAGAATCCCGGCCACCGGTCGCTACCGCATCGACGTCTACGCGCCATACTGCCGCACCGGTCGAAACGAGACCGGCAGCGCGACCTACACGATCACCCACGCCGGCGGCACGAGTACCCGAACGATCAGCCAGCAGGCCAACGTAGGCCTGTGGACGACGCTTGGCGAGTACAACCTGAATGAGGGCAACGGCAATGCCGTCCGCCTGACCGACCTGGCCAACGACAGTGGCCTGGGCATCTGGTTCGATGCCATACGCATTCTGCCGGTCAGCACGACGCCGCCCCCCCCGCCGCCGCCCGTGCCGNCGAACCTGGNCCCGGCGAATAATGCCTGGAAGACCAATCGCGCGGTTGCCTTCACGTGGAAGATCGACAACCCCCAGACAGTGACGATCACGACTCTGCAAGTGGCGGCCGATCCGTCCTTCGGCAATCTGGTGTTGGTGAACCAGAGCTGGTATGGGGCGCCGACGACCCATACTCACACGTTCAGCGCCGATTTCGCGCGGCTCTACTGGCGCGTGCTGGTGTCGCGGGCCAACGCGCCGCTCATCTCCAGCGCCCCCACCAGCTTCTCCCTGGATGCCACCGCGCCGGAGTCGGCCGTATCGTCGCCGCTTTTCTTCCTGCCGAGTATGGGGCGTTACGTCGTCTCCTGGTCCGGCNCGGACGCGCTGGCGGGCGTCGACCGGTATCACGTCGATTTTCGGCCGGCCGGCGGGGCCTGGACGCGCTGGCTGACCGACACCCGGCAGCTGTCGGCTTTCTTCTTGCCTCCGGCGCGGAATACNGCTTATGAATTCCGCTCTGTGGCGGTAGATCTGGCCGGNAATAGCGAGGCGACGACAGACNGGGCGGACGCTTCGTCCGATGGCGCGGTGTCGCTGACCCGGAGCAGCTATTACCCGGTCGTGCCGCGGTAGGCAGGGGCGATTTCCTTATATAATGCTCCACCGGCCACGCGGATGGCTGGAGAGCCAATTGATAAATTCTCAAATATTCTTTTTGGCTTATGTCTGAGGTAATCCACGTAGATATCCTGATCATCGGCTCAGGCCCTTCGGGCACCTCCACCGCGCTGCACCTGATCAAGCACGACCCGGCCTGGGCCAGACGCATTATCATTGTCGACAAGGCCGTCCACCCGCGCGAGAAGTTGTGCGGCGGAGGCATTACCCACATCGGCCAGAATATTCTGGCCGACCTGGGGTTGTCCCTGGAGCCAAGGCATTTTGACGTGAGAGAGGCGCGACTTCTCTATCGCGGCAAGAGCTACTCGTTCTATGGCAACCCCGTCTTCCGTATCGTCCGGCGCGAAGAGTTCGACCAGTGGCTGGCGCAAACGGCCGAAAAGCTCGGCGTCCAGTTGCGCCAGGGGGAGGCGGTCAGGGAGATTACCCCCCAGCCGGACCACATCGAGGTTATCACCGAGAAAGCCACCTTCCATGCCCAGGTCGTCGTCGCCGCCGACGGCTCGCGCAGCTTCGTGCGCCGCAAGCTGAAATGGGACGACGACTCGCGGGTCGCCCGGCTGGTGGAGGTGCTGACGCCGGAAGACCCGGCGAACACGCCAGAGTTCCGCGAGGCCGTGGCCGTGTTCGACTTCACGCCGATGGACGACGACCTGCAGGGGTACTACTGGGATTTTCCCAGCTTCATCAAGGGCAAGGCGTTCATGAACCGGGGCGTCTTCGACAGCCGCGCCCGGCCGGAGAAGCCGAAGGCCGACCTGAAAGACGTGTTGTCCGGCGAGATGGCCGAGCGCGAGCGGCGGTTGGATGATTATGAGCTGAAGGGCCACCCCATCCGCTGGTTCAGCAAGGACGGCCGCTTCGCCCAGGAGCGCGTGCTGCTGGTGGGCGACGCCGCCGGGGCCGACCCGCTGATGGGCGAGGGCATCTCTTTCGCCCTGGGCTATGGCGACCCGGCGTCGCAGGCCATCATCGACGCCTTCGCCCGGAACGANTTCAGCTTCGACACCTACGCCGCGCGGCTGACAAGTCACCCGCTGTTCCGCCACCTCGACCTGCGGGTGCGGCTGGCGCGCTATGCCTACCGGCTCAATCGCCCGTGGGTGGTCAGCCTGGGCTGGAGCGTGATGCGGTTGGTGATGCGCTTCACCCCGTGGGGACGGCGCGACTACGTGCCCGTTCGCGAACCGGCATTTCGCCTGACGGATTTAGTCTACCGGACGGAGTAGAANNCGTATCCCGGNGCTNAAAAAACTGAACGCGGATGACGCGGATCCAGCAGATTAACACGGAAATATCTGAGCCGTGCTGATCGATTTGATCGGTATCATCCGCGTTCGGCTATTTATCCCAGGTTCTGGAACGTGTACCCCACCCCTCGCTCGGCCAGGATGTAAACCGGATTGTTGGGGTCCAGTTCGATCTTGCCGCGCAGCCGGTGGACGTGGACGTGGAGCCGGTCTTCTCGGGCTTCCTGCAGCGGCCAGATGCGGTTGAGCAGGAAGTCGGTGGTGACGATACGCCCCGTGTTGCGCACGAGGATGTAGAGCAGCTTGGTCTCCGTCGGCGTCAGCGAGACGGCTTCCCCGTCGACCGTCGCCTCGCGCAGGGGAAAGTTGATCAGCAACCGGTCATCGATCCGGGTCGTGGACTCCAGTGTGTAGGTGTAGTCTTCCATACGCGCCAGCACGCGACGCACCCGGGCGATTAGTTCCGGCGGATTGAACGGCTTGACCATGTAGTCATCGGCGTGCTCCTCCAGACCTTCGATGACCGTCTCCTCGGTGTTGACGGCC
>JAACJX010000167.1 GCA_014237545.1 Ardenticatenia bacterium
CGAGACGGCCAGGCGCTGGCCCAGGGCACCGTCCTTCAAGGCCGCTACATGGTTCTGGGCGGGCTGGGGGCGGGCGGCTTCAGCTCGGTCTACCGGGCGCGGGATTTACGCTTTCCCTCAGTCACAAGACTATGTGCAGTGAAGGAGATGGTCATCAGCACCGCCGACCCGGAGATGCGCGAACTGACCATCAAGTCCTTCGAGCGCGAGGCCAGCATGCTGGCCATGCTCAACCACCCCGCCATCCCCGACATCTTCGACTACTTCACCGACGGCAACCGCAGCTACCTGGTGCTGGAATTCGTCCCCGGCCAGAACTTGCAGCAGTGGCTGGATGAGACGGACGAGTACCTCGACGAGCCCAAGGCGCTGGATTGGGCGCTGCAGGTCTGCGACGCGCTGGCCTATCTGCACAGCCAGAAGCCGCAGCCCATCGTCTTCCGCGACCTGAAGCCGTCGAACATCATGCTCGACCCCTACAACCACATCCGCCTCATCGACTTTGGCATTGCCAAGCTGTTCGAAGCCAACGAGGACAAGGGGACGATGATCGGCACGGCCGGCTACACGCCGCCGGAGCAGTACCGCGGCGAGGCCACCCCGGCCGTCGACGTCTACGGGCTGGGGGCGACGCTTCACCACCTGCTGACGCGCCAGGACCCGCGCCAGGAGACGCCCTTCACCTTCCACGAGCGCCCCATCCGCGCCGCCAACCCGGCCATCTCGCGGGCGTTCGAGGCGATCATCATGCGCTGCCTGTCCTATGACCCCAAGGACCGCTTCCCCGACGCGATGGCTCTGCGCGAGGCGCTGCTCGTCCTGTCGGAGAGCGACCTGGACGAGACCGACCTGGAGCACCGCCTGAGCGCCAAGGAGAGCGGCCGCGGCTTCGACGAGAGCGCCGGGCCGGACACGCCGGCGGCCACGCTGAAAGCGGGTATCAGCCAGGTCAAACCGCTGTGGGTTTTCCGCTGCGAAGACGAGATCCGCACCCGGCCGGCGGCGGCCAAGGGGATCATCTTCGCCGGAGCGTATGATAACAATCTCTACGCCGTGACGGCCGACAGGGGAGAGTTCCTCTGGAAATACCCGACCGGCGGCGGATTGGCCGGCTCGCCGGTGGTCCACGAGGACGCGGTTATCTTCGGCTCGTCGGACAATTCGCTCTACTCGCTGCAACTTCGCAA
>JAACJX010000214.1 GCA_014237545.1 Ardenticatenia bacterium
CCGATCGATACGTTCTCCCCACGTCCCTGAAAATCGCCCAGGTCCTGGCCCGACGAAAAAGCGCGCCCCATGCCGGTGATGAGTACACAACGAACGGTGGCGTCGCGACCGGCGCCTTTGAAAGCGTCGGTCGTCTCGCTTATCATCTGGTCATTGAACGCATTGAGCTTGGAGGGGCGGTTAAGCGTGATAGAGGCCACGCCATCAGCTACTTGATAGAGGATTGTCTCGTAACTCATCGCCGCCTCCTGTGACGGGCAAAACGCTAGAAGGGAACATCCGGGTCGAAGTCGTCGTCCATCTCATCCGACTCTTCGCCTTCTTCTTCCTCCCACGGCAAGGTGACCCACAGCAGGAGNAACTCCCCCTCGTCGANNTTGGTCAGGCGGAGCGCAACGACNTCCACTTGCTGNCGGAGGCGCAGGTCATCCGGATAATCGAGACGAACCGGCCGCCCTTCTTGCCATGCCCGCTGGCAACGCTCCATGATGTCATTGCCGTTGCCCGTTCGCAACTGGCAGAGCGCGACGTCCGCTTCCTGCGGCCCTTCATAAATCGATTGCACCCAGCCCTGTGGGTTCGGCATGAAGTCGGGTGTCGGTCCTTCAATGATTGTGATGAGTTCCGGTTCCATGGGGATTCAAACCTGCATAAAGTTTTTTGATCGCCGGCCAAGTCTACTGAGTATGTGACCGGCTGGCAAATAAGAATTTGCCTCTANCTCGCCGTNGAANAATAGTGNNACGCGTCAACTCGCTTCTAAAGAANTTACTTTTCACTGTCTCGTTTTCGGTCCAGGATGTNCCAGGTGAAGGCGANCGCGTGACGGTCATCGGCCGCGTGCTCCTCTAGATAGATTTCCTGCCATTGGGCCGGATCGAATTCGGGGAAGTATACGTCACCTTCGACCGCGCCATGAACCCGGGTTAAATATAGCCGATCGACGATGGGCAAAAGTCGGCGGAAGAGGTCGGCCCCGCCGACGATGATGATCTCCTCCACGTCGCCCGCGGCCTTGAGCGCTTCCTCCACAGAATGGACGACAACCGCACCGGGCGCTTCATAATGCCGGTTGCGCGTTACGACGATATTGAGCCGGCCCGGCAGCGGCCGAAACCGGTCCGGCAGCGAGTCATACGTCTTGCGGCCCATAACACAAGGCTTGCCGATCGTCTGGCGGCGAAACCAGCTCANATCATCAGGCAATCGCCACGGCAGATCATTATTCCGGCCGATAAGCCGGTTTTCGTCCATGGCTACGACGTAGGCGATACGGGGAGTGTGGGTCATCGGCGCTCCTATACCGCGATAGGCGCGGCAATCCGCGGGTGAGACTCGTAGTCGATCAGTTGGAAGTCCCCATACTCAAAGTCGAAAATGGATTGAACAGCCGGATTCAGCCGCATCGNCGGCAATGGATACGGCTTTCGGGTGAGCTGTAAGCGGGCCTGCTCCAGGTGATTCAAGTAGAGATGAGCGTCGCCAAAAGTATGGATGAATTCGCCCGGCTCTAGCCCTGTCACTTGGGCCATCATCTGCGTCAGGAGCGCGTAGGACGCGATGTTGAACGGCACCCCCAGGAAGATGTCAGCGCTGCGCTGGTAGAGCTGGCAGGAAAGGCGGCCATCGGCGANATAGAACTGGAACAGNCAATGGCACGGCGGCAGCGCCATCNGGTCGATCTGGCCCACGTTCCAGGCGCTGACGATCAACCGGCGCGAATCGGGCTTGGCGNGGATCTGCTCCACAACCTGCGCGATCTGGTCGACGGTCGCGCCGTCGGCCGCATCCCACGACCGCCATTGGTGACCATAAACCGGCCCCAGTTCGCCGCGTTCGTCCGCCCATTCGTCCCAGATGGTGACGCCGTTCTCTTGCAAGTAGCGTACGTTCGTGTCGCCGCGCAGGAACCACAACAATTCATAGATAATCGAGCGCAAATGCATTTTCTTCGTCGTCAGCAAGGGGAATCCAGCGGCTAGATCAAACCGCATTTGGTAGCCGAAGACGCTCATCGTGCCCACGCCGGTCCGATCCGTCTTGGTTGTGCCGTTATCCATGACATAACGCATTAATTCGAGGTATTGTTGCACTGTTACACCTCCCGGTATTCGTCGGCGGGAGTATAGCAGCATGACCCGCTAACGGCACGGTGGTTGATGAGAGGGATGGAGAAGGGTACAATACAGACTCTACCTCTGTTGGGGTGGTGGCGAAATGGCAGACGCAGCGGACTTAAAATCCGCCGGGGTAACACCCATGTGGGTTCGAGTCCCACCCGCCCTACTGCAATATGAACGCATCTCGCGAACGCTTCCGCGGCTCTCTGCTCGGCCTGGCCACGGCTGACGCCGTGGGTACCACCCTCGAATTCAAACCACCCGGCACCTTCCGTCCCCTGACCGACATGGTCGGCGGCGGGCCATTTGACCTGCGTCCCGGCGAGTGGACGGATGACACCTCGATGGCCCTCTGTCTGGCCGAGAGCCTTATCCGGTGTCGCGGCTTTGACGCGGCCGATCAAATGCGCCGTTACCTTAATTGGCGTGATTATGGCCATTTGAGCAGCAATGGGGAGTGCTTNGATATCGGCATGACCGTCAATTCCGCCCTGAACCGCTTCCAGCAAACGGGCGACCCCTACGCCGGATCCACCGACCCCCATAGCGCCGGCAACGGNAGCATCATGCGGCTGGCNCCGGTGCCGATGTTTTATGTCAATGATCCGGCNATGGCGATTCAAATGAGCGGTGAAAGCTCGCGCACCACCCACGGCGCGGCGACCTGCGTGGCCGCCTGCCGCTATCTCGGCGGGCTGATTGTCGGCGCGTTGAACGGCGCGGCTAAATCCGAGCTGCTGGCCGCGTTCTATAAGCCGGCCGGCGATCGCTGGGCGGCCGAGGAGTTTCCCGAACAGATCGCCGCAGTCGCGGCTGGTTCGTTTCGGGAGAAATCGCCCCCTGCCATCAAGGGCACCGGCTTCGTCGTCGANTCGCTAGAGGCGGCGTTGTGGGCGTTCCAACACTCCGAAACGTTTGCGGAAGGTTGCCTGCTGGCGGCCAATCNGGGGAACGACGCGGACACAACGGCCGCCGTCTACGGCCAGTTGGCGGGCGCGTACTATGGCGAGGAGGGTATCCCCGCCCACTGGCTCCACAGGCTGGCCCAGCGTCAATTGATCGCCGGATTCGCGGACCAACTCTTCGACCAGGCATCATGAACCCCGACGCGTTCCGGGCCCTGTTCGAGTACCATTTCGCGGCCAATCAGCACCTNTGGCANNATTGCATTGCTGGATTATCAGGTGAAGAATTCCGCCGTAAGCTCCCCTACTCATTAGGTTCCGTTCGCAATCAAGTGGTTCACATGTTGAACATGGAGGATCGCTGGTTCTGCGCCCTGCGCGGCGAACCGGTGCCGGGTATCATAAACCCTGTCCACATGGGTTCCCAGGTGGCCGTCCGCGTGCGGTGGGACGCGGTAGAGGCCTCCATGCGCGAATACCTGGCCGCGCTGGATGCCACCGAACTGGCGCGGCCGTTGGACGAGAAAGCCCGCGTATGGCAGGCTTTGTTCCACGTTCTGAACCACGGCACCGATCACCGCGCCCAAACCCTCGCCTTGCTCGCCCAACTCGGCGTGAGCGGCTTTGCCCAGGATTATTACCTGTATCTCGTAGGCAAAATCTGAAGGCGCAACCATGAGTCTCGACGAACAGCTGCGGACAGCAATGGAACGCGTCTCCCACCTCGCCGGCTTTGACCATGGGCTCGATCACCTTGTGATTGGGGTATCGGGAGGGCCGGATTCGCTTGCCCTTTTGCACGCCCTAAGAAAGCACATCACCGCGGACCAGCTCATCGTCGCCCATCTGGATCACGGACTGCGGCCGTCCTCCGCGGCTGAGGCGCAACAGGTAGAGGGGATGGCTGAGGGATTACGTTTTTATGCAGAGCGGGTCGACGTGGCCAGGCTCGCCAAAGAACAAGGCCAATCCCTCGAAGAAGCCGGCCGGATCGCCCGCTACGATCTTCTGGCCCGGGTCGCAACAAATGAAGGCGCTAGCCACGTCGCCGTCGGCCACAACGCGGACGATCAGGTGGAAACCATCCTGATGCACGTATTGCGAGGAAGCGGATTGGCGGGGTTGCGCGGGATGCAAATGGTCAGCCCCATGCCGGGGCATCCTGGGGTTTGGCTATTGCGGCCGTTTCTCGGCNTTTCTCGNCAGGANATCGAGACTTATTGCGCCATAAATGAATTGGCTCCCATCCTTGACGAGAGCAACGCTGACCCTTCATTCCTTCGCAACCGCCTCCGGACCGAGTTGTTGCCGCTGCTGGAGGCGTATAACCCGCAAATACGGCAGCGGCTCGTCGAGATGGGCAGGATCATCTCGGCCGAGGAAGATCTGTTAAACTCCCAGACTTTGACCATGTGGGAGCGCCTCCTCGTCGAGCAAGAAGAGGCCTTAATTGTCCTCCAACGCGACCAATGGCGAAGCCTGCCATTGGCGTTGCGCCGCNGGATCCTTCGGCATGCCGTCGCCGCGGTGCATCCGGCGACAGGGGACGTAAGTTTTCGCGCCNTTGAGTCAGCCCGGGAGATTGCCGAAGAGGGCCAAACCGGGGCCAGCGCCAATCTACCCGATGGCGTCTCGNTGTTGGNCAATTACGAGCATCTCATCATCCAACGCGACGCGGCCAATCTGACCGAGGGATACCCACAGCTAACGGGGNTNGAACCTCGCCCCCTGCNCNTTCCAGGAGTAATTCCTTTGGCCGGAGGCTGGCGGCTCACGGCGGAGTGGCTGTCAAGAGAGGACATTNCCCTGGCGNAAATTCNTCATAACCAGGATGAATGGCGGGCCTACGCGGCCATAGGCGCGGCCGACGCCCTGTTCATTCGCCCCCGGTTGGCCGGCGAGCGGATGCGCCCCNTGGGGTTGGGCGGCGAAAGAAAAGTCAAAGAGATCATGATCGACCGGAAGATTCCGAGGTTTCTGCGCGAGCGCTGGCCGGTGGTCGCCACGCCGNACCACGCCGTCTGGCTCGCCGGCCATGTTTTGGACGAACGCGCGCGCGTGACCGAAGCGGCGGAGCGCATCGTGCGCCTCCANTGCCGGCCGCCTGCCGGTCATGAGCCAGGTTGACGGGCCATGGGGGAGTAAGTATACTAGCGAATGAGGTCGGTTTTCCGGGGCGTAGCTCAGCTTGGCAGAGCGCTCGGTTTGGGACCGAGAGGCCGCCGGTTCAAGTCCGGCCGCCCCGACTGGTANGCGGCAGTGGTGTAGTGGTAACACAACAGCCTTCCAAGCTGTTTTCACGGGTTCGAATCCCGTCTGCCGCTCTCATCCCTGGGGGTTGGGTTCACAAAGCAACACTCGCCCCCGCGAAGTCTTCTGAGGGCCTGTAGCTCAACGGCAGAGCGGTCGGCTCATAACCGATTGGTTCAAGGTTCGAATCCTTGCGGGCCCATTCTCCTCTGTCCCTGCGCCTTCGGCTATCTCCCCGTCTCAATGATCCCCTGTGCCACCGGAACCCACGGGTTTGCGGCCGCGATACGCTCATCCAGAATCGGCAATGGNCGGTTGGTAAACGAATCATAGAGNGCNAGCGCGCCGGCAAGAGATTGACCGGGCACGGCCGAATCGGCAGCTGTCACCCTGTGGGGCGATCGCACGGACGAGCCGCTCACCCATTTGAGCGTGGGGATGGCGCCCATGGCCGGGATNGCGTCCTNTAAATCCCACCAGGCCCAGTGGATTCCGTCCGGCTCCAGACCAATGAGACGGACGGAAACGACGTAATCGCGGTTGATCGGCCGCGTGCTGTGGAATCTCTGATCGAGCACCACAGATTTACCCGCCCCGAGCACTAACTCATTTTGGCTCTCACCCNNCCACACGATGCCCTGACCAAACGGCACGTAATGGCCGCGCTCCATACCGCGCGGAAAGCGCCAACGGGTGACNGGCACACCCCACGCGCCGCGATAAGTCGACAGCGATGCCAAGTCAGCGGAAGCATGGTCGGTGACTTCCGTGTGATAACCGTCACTCGTTCGCCAGTGGAGATAGAGCCGCGGCCGGCCGGCGAGCGTGTGGTCCCAGTCATAGCCGGTCAGGGCGATGGTCTCATCAGCCACCAGACGGCGCTCTGTTGCGTTGGCTGTGTAAGGCGCGTGGGGCGACGGACCAACCGGTATCGCCACCAGCGGCTCGCGCGCGTCCGCGACCCCCGACACCCCGATGAGAGCCTGCAGCGCGCCAAGGGGCGTCCCGGGNCGCGGGGTAAATCGAAATTGCGTCAGCGTAATCTCTTNGGCCGGGATGGCCGGCCGGTCGTCTTGGGCGTACAGCGCGCCATCGGGACCGGCGAGGTGGATGAACAGGTTCGTTCCTGGCGACAACTCCGCCAGCGGCCGCCAGGCCACCGTGATCACCCCTTCCTGACCGGCCGACAAGTGATCCGTTTGCTCGACACGATACCCTAACACGGCTACCACATTCCCGAGAATGAGTTCAGTTTCAGTGAATCCTTCGGGAAGCGCTTGCCTCGCTTCGGTCGGGTAGAGTTGCGCTTCACCTACAGGCTCNGGAACGGGCAGGCCATCCANTGGCGNGGCAGGGAACCAGGTGGTGAGCACGGCNTGGCCGGTCGCGAAGGCCTCTGTTACGCGTCGCCGCCATGCATCGTCATAGGACTCTCCCTCGGGATAGACGTATTGGACGTCAACGTCGGGCCGAAGTCCCTCCACTTCCTGGAGATACCACATGGNGGTCGCCCAATGCCAGTGAGCCAGGACCGAACTGCCGGGTGGCGCGGATTCAAGCACGGTCTGGGCATAATCGCGAGCATCCCAACCCTCGTGAAATCGACCGGCGGCCGTTTGATTGGCGAAAAACTGGTAACCGCAGGACACGGCGATCAGAGCAGTGAAAGCGGTGACACTCAGCACCCCGCCGGCGTCCCAACGCGCGGCCGCTTGTGGCAACCAGGCCACTCCATAGGCCAGCAACAACGCGGCGGCGATATAGCCGGGCAGCATGTATTCGACGGTTTGCGGCGCNCGATAAGTGGCCGCCACCAGTATAAAGACGGCCAGCGTGCCACCCAGCAACCAGGCCANGGCACGATCCCGCCAGAGCGNCAGNNCAGCTCCCAGGANAATCCCAACCAGCACAACCGCCTCAAACTGGAAAGACATCACATTGCCCATGATGCGCAATCGTTGGAGGAAATCAGCCGGAGCAATGTAAAAGAACAGATCGCCGCGGAAACCGGTGGCCAGCGCATGCTCCAGAAACCCTGACCACGTAGCCAGACCGGGCGATGCGCCGCGCGCGTCGGCGGCGGCCCGCAACGGCAAATAAAGCCAGGGCAACAGGCCGATCATCCCGG
>JAACJX010000217.1 GCA_014237545.1 Ardenticatenia bacterium
GACGGGCCGATCAACGTCGTCGCCTTGGGCAGCCCCCACTTCTCGCTCGATGAGTTCGCCCGGCTTCTGCCGCTGGTTGAGAAACACCCTCCGCGGCCGGACGTGGAATTTATCGTCTGCACCCACCGGCTGGCGCTGGTCGCCTTGCAACAGCGCGGCTGGCTGGAGCAGCTGCGGGCGGCCGGAGTGCAGGTCATCGTCGATACCTGTGTCGTCGTCACGCCCATCGTCCGGACGCGCGGCGGCGTGCTTATGACCAACTCCGGCAAGTTCGCCCACTACTCGCCCGGCAACATCGGCTTGCAGGTCGTGTACGGCAGCCTGGAGGAGTGCGTGCGGTCTGGCGCGGCGGGGGAGGTGTGGCGGGACGCTGCGCTGTGGGCAGGGGAGCAGGGGGGAAAGGGAGCAGGGGAGAGTGAACAGTATCCAGTAAGTCNGTATTCCGTNGGTCANCNNGCANGCAGTTCTGAAATCGTCATCTCGTCGGACGACAGGAGTCGTCACTCGTCACTCGTCACACATCTCGGCGGTCGAGCGTTGGTCGAGGGCGTCGCCACCGGCCCCGCGCTTGTCCTTGACGCGCCACTCAGCCTGTGGGGTGGGCTGGACCCGGAAACCGGCCACATCATCGACCAGCGCCATCCGCAATGGAANGCCAATGTAACCGGCCAAGTTCTGGTAATGCCGGTGGGAAAGGGCAGCAGCAGCGCCAGCAGTATTCTGTTGGAGGCGGTGCGGCTGGGCACGGCCCCGGCAGCCATCCTGCTGGCCGAACCGGACGCGATCCTGGCGTTGGGCGCGGCCGTGGCGCGGGAACTGTATGGGATGGCGCCGCCGGTGATGGTGCTGGATGGCAGTATCTATGGGCGAATTCGAGCGGGTCAGAACGTGACGATTACGCCGGACGGTACAATCAGTATATATGGCGACTAGGGAATCGAGTTCTATTGCGCGGTTACCTTAGTGCGTCGTTCTNCCGCATCGTTACGGAATCCGCTTGCTGGGACAAAAATCGCGCGAGATTAGTGCCAATCCCGCGCGATGATGACTGTGAAGTGATTTGCCAAATCCCCCTACGACGAGAACTCAAATGCCAAATACGATTGCTCCTTCTCCCCCGCGCCGCGTTCGATGAACGACGCTTGCACCGACCGGCCGATCCAGGCGATGTCGGGGTGCTTGCCGTCCACGCCGAGCAGTTGCGCGCTGATGCGCGGCCCCTCTTCCAGCTCGACANTTGCTGCCACATACGGCTGGCTGCGGTCATAGCCGGCGTCGATCATGGCCGACGTGCCGATGTAGACCGAGGTGAAGGCAGCTACCTTGCCCCGGCCCGATAGCTCCACCCATTCCATGTTCTCGCCATGGGTGCCAGGATCGATCGGCCGCGGCGGCACGAACATTTCCCCCGTTTCGCGGTTGCGTGAGCCCATCAGCTTGCCCTCGTTCATGTAGGCCTGAAATGACGCGGCGGTGAAGGGCCGGTCGGTGGTTATTGTTTCAGTCATTGCGATCCTCCTCTAGTTGATTGCCGACCAGGCGACTCCTGTCGCCCGACCGCGGCCAGAACGAAACAAGGCGAGATTCTACCTGTTGTTGCTAGCGGTTCGCCAAGCCCGCGGCGGTCTGCGGTCGATGGTCGGCGGTCGTTGTCTCTCATCTCCGCTCGTAAATGTGCACCACGCACGTTTGCCCCGTGCCGCCGACGTTGTGGGTCATGGCCAGATCGACGTCGCGGTCGACCTGGCGCTCGCCGGCTTGGCCGCGCATCTGCTTCCAGACCTCAACCGCCTGAGCCGCGCCCGACGCGCCGACGGGGTGGCCTTTCGACTTGAGACCGCCGGAGGTGTTGATCGGTTTAGGCCCATGGCGGGTGGTCAGTCCTTCCTCGGCCGCCTCGTGGCCCGTCCCCGGCGCGAAGAAGCCCAAATCTTCGGTGGCGATAATCTCGGCGATGGTGAAGCAGTCGTGGACTTCGGCGATCTTGATGTCCTCGGGCGTCACGCCGGCCATCTCGTAGGCTTGGCGCGAGGCCACCTGCGCGGCGCGGATGCTGGTCAGGGAGGCGCGATCGTGGAGCGCGGCGGCGTCGCTGGCCTGGCCGCTGCCGATGACGTACAGCGGGTCGTCGGAGAAACGCTTGGCCAGCTCTTCGCCCACCAGCAGGACGGCTGACGCGCCGTCGGTCACCGGCGAGCAGTCGAACAGCCGCAGGGGCCAGGCGATGTAAGGGTTGGCCCCATCGTCGTGGAGGAANTCCATCTCGGTCTGCCAATCGGGAACGGGCAGACCCTTCTGCTGGGCTTTGGCGATGCGCCCGGCCATCAGGTCGGCGATGCGCGCCTGGAACTGGGCCTTGGGGTTCAGCTTGCCATTGTCGTGGTTCTTGATGCCCACGCGCAGCAGGGCGTCGGCCGACGCGCCATAGCGGTGCATGTAGGCCGTGGCCATGGCGGCATAGAAGCCGGGGAAGGTGAAGCCGGCCGGGATCTCGAACGATACATCCCCGGCGGTAGCCAGCGCGTCGGTGACGCCGGCGATGGGCAGATTGCTCATCTTCTCAATGCCGCCAACGAGGACCATGTCATACGCGCCGGANGCCACCGCCAGAATGCCCTGCCGCAGGGCCACGCCGCTGCTGGCGCAAGCATCCTCGATGCGCGTTGCCGCGCGTGGCGCCAGCCCCACCCAATCGGCCATGATCGGAGCCGTGTGTCCCTGGCCCTCGAACAGATCGCTGCTGTAGTTGCCGATGTAGACGGCCTCGATGTCGTTCGGGTCGAAGCCTTTATCGACCGCNGAACTCATGTCCTGATAGGCGTCAACGAACAGGTCGCGCGTCGTCTTATCCGGGAACGAGCCGAACTTGCTCATCCCCGTGCCGACGATGGCCACCCCGCGATTGAGTTTTTTCATGGATTACTCCTCTTCGTATGTTCGGAAGGCTGGAGATCGGCCTGGTAACCGNTCTCTCCTTTCCGCCTGGCTCCATCCGTCCGAGGCNANCAGGCGGGTGTTGATGAAGTGATGCNATCNATTATAAACAGNNGCGAACGACAATTCAGTTACAATTATCCCATGATTTTAAGAGATGNCCCCTTGGGNCGCTTGGATCGGCTGGCAGATTTTCCCTCGCGACATGTGCCGCCGCGCCACGTCGATATCTGGCTGCCCGCCGGTTACGATACTGATGATGAGCGTCGCTACCCCGTCCTCTACATGCACGACGGGCAGAATTGCTTCTTCGCCGAGTACTGTCCCTATCACGTGCCATGGGACGTGCAATCCGCGATGGGGAGGTTGGTGGCGGCGGGGGAGATGGAGCCGGCGATCATCGTTGGCATCTGGAATATCGGCACGCTGCGCTATCTGGAGTACCGGCCGGCGCGTCCGTTTCTCAATCTGTCGGAGCAAGCAAGGCAGCAGGTTCTGGCCGGCCTGGGTGGCTGGCCGCACTCGGACTCTTATTTGGCGTTTATCACCGAACAGCTAAAGCCCTATCTCGACGCGAATTACAGGACGCGGCCTGACCGCGCCCACACGGCCATCATGGGTTCCAGCATGGGCGGGCTGATCTCCCTCTACGCCATTTGCGAGTATCCGGATGTGTTCGGCGCGGCCGGGTGTGTCTCCACCCACTGGCCGGCCGTTGAAGCGGTAATCTTGCCTTACCTGCGCGAGCATCTACCTGATCCGGCAACCCACCGTATATATTTCGATTTCGGCACTGACACCATCGACGCCCTCTACCGGCCGACCCAAACGCTGGTGAATGGGCTCATGCCCGCGGCCGGTTACGTGTCCAGCGTCAACTGGATGACGCGCGAGTTCCCCGGCACGCGGCACTTTGAGGCGGATTGGTCCAANCGCGTGCACATCCCGATGAAATTCATGTTAAGCTAGGTGTTGAAGATTGTTGAAAATGGCATGGTTGGCCAGACCATAGTTGCCGGCCAACGCAGTGACTCCCAAGCGCATATTCAAGGTATTCATTGCGCCCTGGCATCAGCGAATCCTTACTGGAGTTTCTTTCGGTCATCGCCGGTTGGCTTCAGCCAGACAGACACATGCTCCGGCTGCATGGTCTCCTGGATGACGCGGACGAGCTCGGCCGTCAGCGCGTCGAGATTGGTTTCGTCGCGCGCAGTGGCCGCGAAGCGCTCCAGCACTTTCTCCGCGTCATACTTCCTGCGGAAGAAGCGGCGGTCGATCACGTCTTGAATGCGCTTTCGTAATGGCAGGAACAGGGCCGCGATGAGCAGAGTGGAGAGGACGACGGCCACATCTGATGCACCAAACAAGGGTGTCAGGACTTGCTGTAGAACGATGATGCTTCCGAAATATATTAGCGCCAACAGCGTAGTCAGCAGGGCGTAGCTCGTCGTGCGGCGAATGATGACGTCTATGTCAAAGAGGTGATGTCGCACGATAGCTAAGCCGATTGTGACCAGCAGCGCGACAAATCCAGATGCTTCCTTAATGCCTTCCCAGATGCCAGGAGCCGTATAAAAGAAGTCACTGACAAAAATCAGCAGGAATAACACTGAGCCGAAAGCAAACCAGCGCAATTGCAGCCGTTCAGTTACTCCGCCGGCCCGATAGCGAAATAAAAGGGAAGTAACACTTAAGGGAACGCAAAAAAAGAGTACGCTGATACCCATGAGGCCGATCCTTCGCAATATGTGGCCGATCTGCCCTGCTACACCGTAAGGATTATCAACTCCGAATATCCCCTCTTGACCACCTGCCATAACACCCATGAGGGCAGTCAGGCAGTAAACTAAGACTATCGTCGACAGTAACCAGCGCCATTTGGATGAAGGTAGCTGACCGTTGGGGAAGAGGAGAAAAATTAACGACGCCTGGGCTATCATGAGGCCCCATGCCGGTCCGGCAAGCGCAATCATTGGGTTTGTCAGGGGCAACTGTGAGGGAGTAACTAGGAGACTATAGTACACGTAAGCTTGGGCGAATAGCATCAAAGTAACGGCGGCGCCCAATCCGAGCCATATCCAACCGTAGCCATTCTGTGGCTGGCGGGCCAAGATGAAAACCCCAAGGGCAAACGACGACAAGCCCGTACCGATTAACCAGGGAAGCCCCCCTACGAATTCCCTTCCGTAGTGCAACCATTCGATGTAGGCAGTCCCGATGGCCAACGATACGGTTATGATCACCACTATCCAGAGAAAGGCCGAAACCAGCCTCGACTTTCTCTGCTCGCTACTACCATTTGTGAGTGAGCTGCTACCGCCTGTCATAATCGTCCTTCCGACTATACGGAATATGAATATGATAAAGCTGGATCGTCACCTGATCGTTACGAAACCGGCCGGCGATCGTTACGAAACTGATTTATAAATCGTATGCCTTTCGAATTTCAGCCAGCAGGCTTAGGGCTTGTTTGATGAGCGCCTGATTCTCCGGCTTGTTGGGCCACAGGCTGGCGCCGGAGGGGTGGGGGAGGGGAACGACGAAGCGGCCGCCAGACAAGTGACGAGTTGCGAGTGACGAGTGACGAGTTAAGAGAGCGTCCCCAGTCGTTACTCCTTCCTCGGATGGCGGTCGGCGGTCGGCGGTCGTGATTATTTCTGCCTGGGTCAGATCGAAGTTCAGCGGGTCGGCCGCCAGGGTCTCGGGCGGGAAGTAGGCGGCCGTGCCTATGAGTTCATTCAACTTTGCGCTTGTGGGATAGAGGAGTTTGATCGCCAGCCCGCCGACGAGGATCATCAGCTGCGGATTGACGAACCGGATTTCCTGCTCCAGCCACGGCCGGCAGAGGGCTTGCTCAAAGGGTGTGGCCACTCGGTCGCCCTTGCCGTTGCCGCTGGGGCCGGGGTAGCACTTGGTGACGGCCGTCATGTAGGCGTTGGCGCGAAACTCGTCCTCACCCCAGCCGGCTTCGCCCAACCACTGGAAGAGGCGCTTGCCGCTACCGGCGTTGAACGGTCGCTTGACCTGCCCCTCGGTGACGCCCGGCGCCTGACCGATGAGCATCACCCGCGCCTCCGGCCCGCCGCTGAACACTGGCCCCGGCACGATCCAGTACCCTTCCTCCAGGCAGCGGCGGCAGGCGCGGAGTTCGGAGTGGAAATATTCCATCAAACTCTCGGCGGCCCTTGCTCCACCCGCCGCCGCACAGCGTCCGCTATATTGGGCTGGTCGAAGATGGTCCACATGGCCTCAATCCACCACGTTGCCCCAGCTTCAGACCAGCCGCGAACGATCGTGGCCGCTTCGCCCGGACTATCGCCGGGCGTTGTGCCTTCGGCCACAATGTTGAAGGGTGTCTGTTCGGTTCGGTTGGCATCGATATACTCTTTGATCTCGCGCACGTCATCTGGGGTCAGTGGTCGGTGCTCCCCTTGCGGCGTCATCGTGTTGGGCAGGATGCCGTCATACTTCAGGACGCGAGCCATCGACTTCGGCCGGTTCCACGCGCCCACGACCCAGATGGGAATGCGCGGTTGCTGCACAGGTGGGGGAGGTAGCATGAACTCAGTCGGCTTGATTTTGTAGTGAGTGCCCTCATAAGAAAATGGCTGGCCGCGCCATAAGCCGGTCAGGATATCTAACCCCTCGTCCATTAATTCGGCGCGGGTCTTACGGTCGGTCACCTCGCCGAACTCGGCAAAGCCGCTGTCGAGCGCCCCCAGGCCCACCGATAGGATGACACGGCCGCCGGAAAGGTTGTCGAGTGTGGCCGTTTCGCTGGCCAGCTTCCACGGTCGCATGCGCGATATTGGCGTGATCATCGTGCCCAGCCTGATACGTTCGGTGACCATCGCTGCGGCCGTCAATGCCACCCAGGCATCGATCCCCCACACCGGGTCCCAGACGAAGAAGCCGTCCCAGCCGGCCGCCTCGGCCGCGCGGGCCATCTGGGCCGCGGCGCGGGCGTCGCCAATTGGAAGAACGAATCCGTATTTCATGAGCCTTATTATAGCGCATGCNGGAAANGGCCGAAGGTGATGGACACACAACAAAAAGCCCCGAACGGTCGGTCCGGTTCGGGGCTTATCTTTTAACCTGGCATCATTAATAAACCGGCAGGCTGGAATCGACTTCCCGCGCCCAACGATTGATGCCGCCTTCGAGGTTGAGCAGCTTCTTGTAGCCGTGGCGTTGCAGTTCCAGGATGACGTCGGCGCTGCGGCCGCCCGTCTTGCATTGNACGACCATCTCNCGNGCCGTGTCCANCTCGCCNAGNTGNTCCAGNATTTGNCCNTTGGGGATGAGCACCGCGCCNAGNNCGGCCAGGTTGCTGATNTCCCACTCGTGTGGCTCGCGCACGTCGAGGATNANCAGATCATCGCCCGCTTCCAGGCGGCGCTTNAGNTCNACNGGGGTNATNGCCGGCACGCCGACGGCGTCAGTGGCGAATTCGCTGTGGTCGTGGGCGGGCATGCCGCAGAACTGCTCGTAGTCGATCAACTCAGTAATCGTCGGGTGTTCGCCGCAGATGGGGCAGTTGGGGTTTTTGCGCAGCCGCACCTCATCGAAGCTCATCGTCGTCGCGTCGTAGAGCAACAGGCGGCCGATAAGCGGCTCGCCAACGCCCAGGATGAGCTTGATCGCCTCGGTGGCCTGGATCGCGCCAATGGTCCCCGGCAGCACGCCCAGCACGCCGCCCTCGGCGCAGCTGGGCACGAGGCCGGGCGGCGGCGGCTCGGGGAAAAGGCAGCGATAGCACGGCCCCTCCTTCGCATAGAAAACAGATGCCTGACCCTCGAAGCGGAAGATGCTGCCGTAGACGTTGGGCTTACCCAGCAGCACGCAGGCATCATTGGTCAGGTAGCGTGTCGGGAAGTTGTCGGTGCCGTCGATGACGATGTCATACGGCGCGAACAGCTCCAGAGCGTTGGTCGAGGTGAGGGGCACCTCGTAGGTGTCTACCTGCACATGCGGGTTGATGTCGAGGATGCGCTCCTTAGCGCTCTCCAGCTTCAGACGGCCGACATCTTTGGTGCCGTGGATGATCTGGCGGTGCAGGTTGGAGAAGTCCACGGTGTCATAGTCGACCAGGCCGATGCGGCCGA
>JAACJX010000250.1 GCA_014237545.1 Ardenticatenia bacterium
CTCCCTGCTGATGAATCATCGCTCCATCTCGGCCGTGGTGGAGGAGGTGGGAGAGTATTGGGATGTCCTCATTGAGGGCGAACTCTATGCCGTAAAAGTGCAGGATGAGCGCTCTTACCGCCTGGAGAACATGCGCTCCAGTGGTGTCAGCCTGAGTGGCGAGGCCACCATTTCTTCGCCCATGCCGGGCATCATTATCGCTCTGTCAGTTTCCGTGGGCGACGCAGTGCGCCATGGCGACAAGGTAGTCATCCTCGAATCGATGAAGATGGAAAACGAGCTGCGCGCGCCGTGTGACGGCGTGGTCAGCCAGATTCATGTGCCGGCCGGGGCGAGCGTCGAGAAGGACCAGCCCCTCGTCGTCATCAGCCAGCCGGGGGCTGATTAACCATTGGCGACGAATGGGACGGGAAATGAATGAGCAACATGGTGGATGACAGCGATATACTGCCCCTCGAGATGCCTGATCCGTCGCGGGAAAAGACCGGCCAATCGTTGGAAGTTGAGGTCAAGTTCCTGCTGCGAGGGTTCGGCACCATTCGAAACCGCCTGGCCGCTGTTGGCGCCGAGTTAGCCGCCCCACGCGTCTACGAGCGCAACGTGCGCTTCGACACGGCCGACGCGGCGCTGCTGGCCCGCCAGGAATTGCTGCGCCTGCGCCAGGACACGCGGGTGAGGTTGACCTTCAAAGGCCCGTCGGCCGCGGACACAACGAGCGAGGCAAAGGTGCGCGAGGAGATCGAATTAGAGATAGGCGACTTCGAAAAGATGGGGGACATTCTCCAGCGCCTGGGCTTTTGGCCGGTCCAGACCTATGAGAAGTATCGCGAAACGTACCACTGGCGCGGCGTGGAGATCGTCCTCGACGAGATGCCGTTCGGCCACTTTGTCGAGTTGGAAGGCGACGANGCGGCNCTGAAAGGCGTGGCCGAAGCGCTGGGCCTGGANTGGTCGCGACGNATCCTGTCCAATTATCTGGCGATGATGGAGTTGTGTCGCCGCTCGTTTGCTCTCGATTTCTCGGACCTGACGTTCGACAAGTTCGCCGGCCGCTCGATCGACATGGGNGAANTGCTGCCGGTGTGTGACCTGNCGGAGGAGACGCNTTGATGAATGGCGAGCGACCNGACCTGAGCGGCGTGCCCGCGGAAGTAGTGGCNTATATCGAGGCGCTGGAAGCCCANCTGCNGGGNCGACGCGAGGATGTTCGCTCCAGCCGGCCGGCGGCGCTGCCTGATGANCCGCCGACGACAAAAGTCATCNTCACCATCAGCCGCGNGGGAATGATCAAGCGCACNNCNCGTCATCTGTNNGGGCGGCAGCGGCGCGGCGGGATGGGTGTCTTTGACCTCGATGTGAGCGAAGACGACGCGCCNGNGCAACTGGCCCATGCCGACGCCGCCGATACNCTCCTGCTGCTGACCGACGACGGGCGGGCTTTTCGCCTGCCGCTCTCGTCCGTCCCGGANGCGGCCGTTCGCGCCAAGGGNCATGANCTCCGGNCGCTGCTGCCGATGCGGCCGAACGAGCGCATCGTCGGCGCTTTGCCCGAAGGGGGCGGCCAGTACGTTGTTCTGCTGAGCAAGCGCGGCTGGGTGCGGCGCGTNCAAGGCGCTTATCTGGGCAAGAATCTCATCCCCGGCACGACCTTCCATGATCTCAAGGAGGGCGGCCCGCTGGTGGCCGCTTGCTGGTCGGCGGGATCGGGCGATCTGTTCCTGGCATCTCGCGAGGGCAAGGCGATCCGTTTTATGGAACGGCAGGTCCCCGCNCGCGGCTGCCTGGGCATACGCCTNGATCCGACGGATGAGGCCGTGGCCGTGACGGCCGTCGGGCCGNANGATGGCGTGTTTCTGTTGGGCGAAGACGGCCAGGGCACTATCCGGCTGATGAGCGGCTTCACGGCGAACAAAGCCCCCGGCGCGGGTGGCAAAGTGGCCATGAAGAGCGCGCGACTGGTGGGCGCGGCGCGTGTGGGTGCCGATGACGAGTTGTTTGTCATTTCTCGGCTTGGNAAATTGATACGTTTCGCTGCTGAGGAGATCCCACCCAAAGAGGGGGTTGTCCAGGGCGTGGCCTGCATGTCTCTCCGCGCCGATGAGGCCGTGGCGATTGCGGTGGTTTCCCCCTCNTAGTCGCTGAAANTTGCGACTCTGTTTCCATCGANTGGCATTTNGCTCNACTGGCGGCNNANCCTCGGCAAANNTNCCGGTGGCNCGCGAATACCNATTCAAAGTCATTAATTCGCAGGAGAAANNNTATCATGTTGGAGAAAGCCAAGGCTCTANACGATGAACTCGTCAGGTTGCGCCGGCAGATTCACGCCAACCCGGAATTGAGCTTCCAGGAATATCAAACGGCCGCGCTCGTGGCCGACACATTGGCGGAGATTGGCGGTTACACCATCCACACCCAGGTGGGTAAGACTGGAGTGATGGCCGAGTTGGGGGATTCCGGGCCGGTCATCGCCATCCGCGCCGATATGGACGCGCTGCCGATTGAAGAGGCCAACGACGTTCCCTACGCGTCGCGGAATGCGGGGGTCATGCACGCCTGCGGCCACGACGCGCACACGGCTATTCTGCTGGGCGTGGCTCACCTCTTGCGCCAGAGCTACGCCGAAGAGCCGTGGCAAGGTCGGGTGCGCCTCCTTTTTCAGCCGGCGGAAGAGGCGTTTGATGAGAACGATATCAGCGGCGCGACGGCGATGATCACTGACAGGGCGCTCGAAGGGGTTGATGCCGTTATCGCGCTCCATGTGTCCTCGGATAAACCATCAGGCCACTTCATGTTTCAGGACGGCCCGAGCCTGGCGGCCGTCGACTCGTTCGATGCCTGGATCTATGGCGACGGCGCNCACGGCGCCTATCCCCACACCGGCAGCGACCCGATCTTCATGCTCGCCCCCATCCTCACCGCGATCTATGCCATCCCGTCGCGGCGCATCAATCCCCTCTATCCCTCGGTGGTCAGCGTGGGTCAGGTGACGGGTGGAACTACCACCAATGTCATCCCCAATCAGGTCTTGCTGCGAGGCACGATGCGCTCGATGCTGTCTGAGGTTCGCGAACAACTGTGGGGCGATCTGGAGAGTGCCTTGCGCCTGAGCGAGTTGATGGGCGGCAGCTACAAGCTCCATATCGTCAAGGGGTATCCGGCCATGATCAACGATCCCGACGCCAACGACTGGATGCGGGATGTCACCCGCGAGCTGCTGGGCGAGGACGCCGTCGTCCCGTCTCAGTTCGGTATGGGGGCCGAGGATTTCGCCTACATGACCCAAAAAGCCAAGGGCGCGATGTTCATGCTGGGCGCGGCGACACCCGACGGCCGCGTTCGCCATCACCACACGTCCACATTTGACATTGACGAAGGGGTGCTCGCGCCCGGCGCGGCCGTGCTCGCCGAAACGGCGCGCCGCTTCGTCACGGGCGCGTTGTAGAGCTGNNGCGCGGTTTGCAAGACCACTCAGGGTGAAATCTGAGGGAAAATGGCCTGGATTATGACAAGAAAGAACTTGTGTTCTATAGATATCCATTAAATGGTTATGTATACTGTTATCACTGAGTGGATCATTAAGCATGATGGTCGACATCATCATAACCCGCCGGCTAACGTCCAGTTTGTCTCGGGACCATCGTCTCCACTAGGGTGAACAGATACATACTCAGGAGGTATCAAATGAACCCGCAGATGTCAGCAGATAGCGCGAATAAAACCGGCAGCCGCCGTTCATTTGTTCGCCCGTTGTTTTTGGTGTTGGGTCTTGTCCTCGTGGCCGCGGTGATATTTGCCTGGGCCGTACCGGCGCGTTCCAGCACCATCCCCACCATCAGTATTACCAGTGTGGTCACCGACCAGACGGTGACGGTGCAGGCCAACAATTTCCCCGCCAACCAGAACTTCGTGGTCACGATGGGGCCGATGGGCACCCAGGGCATCAATGGCACGGTGGTGGCCACCACCAACTCGGGCGTGGGCGGCTCGTTCAGCGCGACCTATAACATCCCGGCCTCATTGAAGGGGTCGGAGCGGGTGTCTATTCGCCTGCAGACGAGCCACACTTATCCCTACTACGCCTACAACTGGTTCTGGAATAACACCACGGGCACGGGCGGCACTGGCGGTATCCCCGGCTATACGGGCGTCCCGACGTTCTCCATCGTCAGTGTCGAAGCCGGGAAGAATGTGACCATCGAGACCAACAACTTCCCGCCCAATCAGACATTCACGATGACGATGGGGCCGATGGGCACGCAGGGGATCAATGGCGTCGTAGTGGGAACTTTGAACTCGGGTGTCGGCGGTGTGCTAAAGGCGACGTTCAACATCCCCGCTCAGTATCAGGCGGCCTATCAGATCGCGATACGAGCCCAGACGGCCCACGCCGCGCCGTACTTCGCCTATAACTGGTTCTATAACAATACGACCACGACCGGCACCGGTGGCCAGCCGACCGCAACGCCGGCGCCGACCACCCCCGTCTACACGGGCACGCCGACCTTCACCGTCTGCGCGGTCGTCCAGAACACGTCGGTGACGATCAAGACCAAAGACTTCCCCCCCAACCAGACGTTCAACGTGACGATGGGCGCGTTCGGCACGCAAGGTATCGGCGGCTACGTAGTAGGCACGTTGAACTCCGGCGCTGGCGGTCAATTGACGGCGACGTTCAATATACCGCCGCAACTTGCCGGCGCGGACCGGATCGCCATCCGGACGCAAACGGCTCATGCTTACCCGTTCTTCGCCTACAACTGGTTCTATAACACGACGGCCACCGTTTGCTAGGTAACGACGGCGCCGGCTCATAACAAAGTGGAGGCCTTCCCCAATGGGGAGGGCCTTTTTTATTGCCAGGGGGTTTTCTGCTCGCGCCGCGGCGCAGGATTGGCCTTCGGGTTCTATTCGTGATAGAAAGAAGGGGTTATGCGCTTTGGGAGTGATTTGTGTTAACCGGATTGATCCTGTCGATGCGGCCGCGTCAATGGCCGAAGAATGCCTTCGTCTTTGTGGCGCTGCTGTTCGATCGAAAGTTGTTCGATCCAGCCAGCGTACTGGCTGTGTCGGGCGCATTTGTGCTGTTATGCCTCATGTCGTCGGCCGTTTACCTGATGAACGATCTGGCCGACATCGA
>JAACJX010000046.1 GCA_014237545.1 Ardenticatenia bacterium
AACTGGGTGTCCACTTTATTGGGGTCACCTCAAAGAGTGACAGCGATAGCGAAAACGACAGCGATGGCGACACCTACGCCATAGGCGAGTTGCGCGAGGAGAAAAAACATCATGTACGGATTTGCCGGAAAGGTACTGCACGTCGATTTGGACACCGGCCGCCTGGCCATTGAGGAGCCGGACGAAGCCTTCTACCGGATGTATCCCGGCGGCAGCCTGATGGGTCTCTATTATCTCTGGCGCAACACGCCACCGGGTATCGACGCCCTCGACCCGCGCAACACGCTGACCTTCGCTCTCAGCGCGCCCACCGGCCTGCCCGTCAGCGGTCAGAGCCGCTGCACCGCCACCTGCAAGTCGCCGACTACCCTGGGCGTGGCCGACAGCCAGGCCGGCGGCTTCTGGCCGGCCGAGCTGAAGTTTGCCGGCTTCGACGCCATCGTCATCCGCGGCGCGTCGCCCACCCCCGTCTACCTGTGGATCCACGACGGCGCGGCCGAGCTGCGCGACGCGAGCCACCTCTGGGGCCGCTTCACCCATGACGTGGACGAATTGATCAAGGCCGAACACGGCGACAGCAAGATCGAGATCGCCCAGATCGGCCCGGCGGGCGAGAAGCTGTCGATGTTCGCCGCGGTGATGAACATGAGCAACCGCGCATGGGGCCGCACCGGCATCGGCGCGGTGATGGGCAGCAAGAACCTGAAGGCCATCGCCGTGCGCGGCACGCAACAACCCGCGCCGGCCGACAAGAAGGCGGTCGTGGCCCTGTCGCGGCGCGGAACGAAGCTGATGCCCGAGCGCGGCGACGTGGAGAGCCTGGGCCGCTACGGCACGGCCGACACCGTCATGGGCCAGCAGGGGGCCGGCGGCCTGCCCACGCGCAACTGGGACAGCGGCGTGATGGACATCGCCGACGCCGAGGCCATCAGCGGCGAGCGGCTCTACCTGGAACTGCTGCGCGGGGCCGCGGAAGGGGCGCAGGACAAGCTCGGCCGCGACACCTGCTACGCCTGCATCGTGCGCTGCAAGCGCGTCGTCGAGACCGAGTACCGCGAGCAGTCCATCGTGCCGGAGTACGGTGGGCCAGAATACGAAACCATCTCCACCTTCGGCTCTTACTGCGGCGTGGGCGACCTGCGGGCGATCAGCTACGCGAACCAGCTATGCAATATGTACGGCGTGGATTCCATTTCCTGCGGCGCGACGCTGTCGTGGGCGATGGAATGCTTCGAGCAGGGCGTGCTGACCCTCGACGAGACGGACGGCATCCCGCTCAACTACGGGAATGCCGAGGCGATGATCGCCATGCTGGAAAAGACGCTGCGGCGCGAGGGCTTCGGGGACGTGCTGGCCGAGGGATCGGCGCGGGCGGCCGCGCGTCTGGGCAAGGGGCACGAGTACGTCCTGACGGTGAAGGGGCAGGAGATCCCGGCCCACATGCCCCACGTCAAGCGCAGCCTGGGCCTCATCTACGCCGTCAACCCGTTCGGGGCCGACCACCAGAGCAGCGAGCACGACCCGATGTACCACCCAAAACTATACGAAGGCTCGCCGGAAGCGCCGGGTTATAAGCGCTACCTGGCCCAGATCGGCCTGACGACGCCCACCGCCCCCAAGGCGATGAACCCGGAGAAGGTCGAGTTCGCCCTGAAGACGCAGTACAACTACAGCGCCACCGACGTGCTGGGCTATTGCCAGTTCGTCTTCGGCCCGGCGTGGCAGCTCTACGGGCCGCAGGACATGGCCGATCTGCTGGCCGCGGCCACCGGGTGGGACGTGGACGTTGACGAGGTGCAGGCCATCGGCCGCCGCCGGCTGAACCTGATGCGCGCCTACAACGCCCGTGAGGGCCTGACCCGCGACCACGACACGCTGCCCAAGAAGCTGTTCGACAAGCCGCTCAGCGGCGGCCGCTCCGACGGTCTCGTCCTCGACCCGGCCGAACTGGACTACGCCTTGACGACATACTTCGAACTGGCCGGCTGGGACGTGGAGACGGGCACGCCGCGCCGGGCGACGCTGGAAGAGGTGGGGTTGGGGTGGGTGGCGGAGGAGTTGGGGGTGTAGGGGCGACCTGCGTGTCTGCCCACGGTCGCNAAAGGGGACGAACACTCAGGTTCTTCCCTACTCGTAACTCGTCGTTCTTTCCTTGGCCGGCCGCAGCCATATCCCCACCGACTCCGGCTCCATCGTCTCCTGAATCACCCGCATCAGTTCGGCCGTCAGCGCGTCGAGGTCGGTCTCGTCGCGCGCCGTGGCGGCGAAGCGGGCCAGCACCTGCTCGGCATCGTACTTCTTGCGGAAAAAGCGCCGGTCGATAATCTCTTGAATGCGGCGGCGTAGCGGCAGGAAGAGGGCGGCGATGAGGAGCGTGGAGAGGACGACAGCGACTGTCGATTCGCCGGTGATAGGCGCGAGNAGCCGCTGCAGGATGACGACACTGNCGAAGTAGACCAGNGCCAGCAGGGCGGTGAGGATGGCGTACGATGTGGTCTTACGGATGATGACGTCGATGTCGAACAGCCGGTAGCGCATGACGGCNATNCCCAGGGTGATCCCGATGATGGCGAAACTCAGCGCGCCCATGACGTCGAGGATTGGCTGGATCGTTTGGGGGACATCCGTGAGAAACCCCGCAAAGACCGAGACAAACCACATCGCCAGTCCGGCGACCATTCCGCCTAACCCCCAGCGCAGCTGGGCCCGGCTGACGGCATCGCGGGCATGGATAGCGTTGTAAATCAGAATGACAAGGGTGATCAGGAGGCTGGCGGCTGTCCAAGCCCAACCGACGATGTATCTCTCCAGGAGAAACGCTACCAGGGCCGCCAGGCCGATGACGTAGGGAGCGAAAGCCAGCCAGGGCCACCGTTGCAGCAAAGACGAAGGACGGGGGAACACCAGGGCAAAGCGAATGAACGCCGGGGGGAGCAGGATANTGAACATGGTGCCTACCAGAAANCTCAGGCTCAGGGTGGCCAGCGGATCGACGTTATCAACGATGGTGGACGGCAAGATGTCAATAATGATGAACGAGGCGAAGATAACGGCTGCCAGCACCCACAATGCTCGCGCGGACGGGTTGTCGGGGCGGCGCCAGAAAGCCAGAAAGCCGACGGCCAGAAAGGCCAACAACCCGGCATAACCAATCAGATCAACGGCCGACCTGCCGGCGCCGCGCCAATAGTCAACGACATTCCAGTGCGTCAGCGGCACGTCGAGTTCTATTTCTTGCTCGCCTCGCAGGACGGTGTAGCGCATGGTCGATCCGGCCTGCCAGGCATCGTTCAGGGGCCACAACGCCGCCACCGATGAACCGGCCAGCGATAGGCCTTCGACGGCGATTAGATGATCTTCTGGTTGCAGCCCGGACGGCAGGCCCATGATATTGGCCTCATAGATGTAGCCCACGCTGTTGATTTCCTCTGGTTCTCGCGAGCGCCATCCGTCCGTGGGTAGAGAGAGACGGTAGATAAGATTGCCCAGAGCCAGTAGAAGCAGGACAGTGGGCAGGATTAGGTATAGTCGCGCCCCGCGATCGAAGCGGCATTTCGATGATGCTTGGCTCATAGATTCTGGTCCTTCAGCCAGATGGTAACGGATTCCGGCTCCATCGTCTCCTGAATGACCCGCACCAGTTCGGCCGTCAGCGCGTCGAGGTCGGTCTCGTCGCGCGCCGTGGCGGCGAAGCGGGCCAGCACCTGCTCGGCGTCGTACTTGCGGCGGAAGAAGCGCCGGTCGATGGTCTCTTGAACCCGGCGGCGCAGGGGCAGGAAGAGGGCGGCGATGAGCAGGGTCGAGAGGACGACGGCCACCGTCGATTCGCCGGTGACGGGCGAGAGCAGCCGCTGCAGGACGACCACGCTGCCGAAGTAGACCAGCGCCAGCAACGCGGTCAGGATGGCGTAGGACGTCGTCTTGCGGATGATGACGTCGATGTCGAACAGGCGGTAGCGGAGAATGCCGACGGCCAGCGACAGGGGCAGGGCCAGGGCCGTCACGGCCGTCAGCGCGTCAATNCGTTCGAGTTGCTGGAATTCGAAGGTCAGAAAACCGAACAGCAACAAGATCGCGTCGACCCCCAGACCGATGCCGAACCCCAGGGCCATCCAGCGCACCTGCGCCCGCGCCACCGGTTCACGCACCTGGCGCAGATTGCGGAAGAGCGCGCCGAAGATGACGACCGGAAGCAGGACGAAGAAGGTAAGGAACGTCAGGCCGCCCGCCCATAATTGCGGGACGGTCTGAGTCACGGCCGGGTAGCGCGGAGTAGCGAATANCATCGTCAGGAAGGGGACGGCGTAGAGCAGCGCGGGCAGGGCGCGGGGAAAGCGACGTAGCGGCCGCAGGCGCACCGGGAAGACCAGCACCAGCAGGATGAGCGAGGCCATGTAGGCCCACGAATACCCTGTTTGGTAGAACGAGGTCAAAAAGATAGCCCACGGCGGCAGGGCGAAAACGTAGGGGTTGGCCAGGATTTCCGTGAAAGCAGCGCCGGCCTGAAAGGTGTAGGCGATCAGCAGATAGCGCGCNGCGGGCTGATCCGGGCGCAGGAAGAAAACGGTCGCGGCGATCAGCCACGTGAGCAGCGTGGCCAGGGTCAGGACGGGGTTGTGGAGCCAGATGGCGGCGTAGGTGCCCAGCCCGATCTNTACCAGCTCCNCGTCGGCCTTGAGCGTTTGCCCGGCGCGGTCGATGGTGTAGGACACGGTCTGGCCCGCTTCCAGCGGCTCCGGCAGCGGCGGCAGCTGACCGAGAACCAGCGGCCGCCCGTCGATGGCGGTAACGAGGTCGCTGGGTATCAGCGGCGACGGGTCGCCGGTCAGGCTGTAGCGCAGCCGGAAGGGGCCGTCGAAGAAGCCCTCCTCGGTCGTGCTCGCCCAGCCATCGGTGGGATAACTGGCGAATAGCAGGCTCAGGCCGATAGGCCATAGCAGCAGGAGCGCCGCGGCAACTAGCGTCAGCCACGCGCCGCGGTCGAAGCGGCTGGTTTTGGTCTGGTCAATTTTATCCATGCAGGATTGGCGCCCGATCGTTACGAAATTCGGTCATGCTTCGTATTTTAGCAAGCCATCGTCTCCTGATCGTTACGAAAGTGACGAACGACGAGTGACGACTCCAGACCAGATACGAGATACGATGAGCGAGGGGGACGACCTCCTAGTCTTCGACCCGGCAGGGGAGAAAGGGAGAAAGGGCGAAGGGGAGAACCTGCACTTATCACCTGCAACCTGCCCCCGGTTACAACACCTTCCGATACACGCGGTGGTTCTTGTATGGCTCCCCGCCGATGGTCTCCAGATCGCTGCGCATCTGCACGGCCGTCTCGGCTACCTGGGTCAGCTCGAACCATTCGAAACCGAAGTCGCGCACCGTGCGCTCCATCTCGGTGTAAAGCAGCGCATTGCCGCCCAGCCCCTGAAACTCCGGCAGGATGCCCGCGCCGTTGCCGGCCAATCCCCGCGCCACGCGCAACTCGCGCAGCAGATCGAGCAGCCCAAACGGCAGCAGCCGGCCGCGGGCGCGCTGCAGGGCGGCCGAGATGTCGGGGAAGCCCAGGGCGAAGCCGACGATATCGTCGTGACCGTCGCGGCCAACGTGGGTGATGAACTTCAGCAGCCGGGGGTTGGCGATGAGAAGGAGCTGGTCGAGCACGAACTTGATCTCGCGGTCAGTCAGGGGAACGTANTCCCAGTTGTTGACGAACGACTGGTTATAGGCGCGGCCAATGGCCGGGGCCCAGCGGCGCAGGTCGCCCTTGGAATTTAGCCGGAGCACGCGCAAGTTCTGGCGCTTCAAGGCCCTTTCGGCAATGCGATGGACGCGCTCGTCGAGCTGGAAGTGCTGTGCGTCGAGGAACATCGACACGAAATCGACTTCCTTGACGAACCCCTGTGTCTCCACCAGTCGAAGGTAATAGGGGTAGTTGTAGTTCATCATGGTCATCATCTGCCGGTGCTCGTAGCCGCGCTCCAGCAGGCCGTAGCCGTCAAAGGGGGATAGCCCCTTGGGGCCGATGACCGTATCCAATCCGCGTGCCCGCGCCCACTCGAACGCCGCGCCGAACAGGGCACCGGCCGCCTCATCGTCGTCCTCGCAGTCGAAGAAGTAGAACTGCCCGATGCGCGCGCCGTGGGTGGCGTTGTAGCGGGTGTTCTCCAGCGTGGCAATGCGACCCACAAGGCGGCCGTCGCGTGTGGCCACGAAGAAGTCGGCGGTTGAATGTTCGTAGAACGGGTGCTTGGCTCGATTGAGCGCCAGGGCGACATCGCCGCGCAGGGGTGGAACCCACTGCGGACAATCCCGGTAGAGGTGATAGGGCAGGTCGATGAAACGCCGCACCTGTCGCCGGTCGGCCGTGTCGAGCCTGTGGATGGTGATCATGAAGTCGCCTACCAGACTGTTGGGCCTTGTGAGGTTGCCCAAGTCCGGTTCATAGAGTACACATAGGCAAGGGACGTGTCAAAGCAACGGCAAATCCCTGGTTGGAGAGGAAAAATNCGNGACTGAACAATGAAACGAACCGCNGTTCTATTCGATATGGACGGCCTGATGGTCGATACGGAGCCNCTGGCGCGGCAAGCCTGGGAGCGNGTGGTGNCGCCCTATGGCATGGGGATAGATGATGGGCTGTANGGGCAGATGCTCGGCCGCCGCACGGCCGAGAGCGCCCAANTGGTGCTCGACGCGNTNCGNCTGCCGGTNGNNCGNGANGAGNTGGTTCGCCGCAAGACGGANGANTTNCTGGCCAGCNTCGANGGCGGCGTNCCGGTCATGCCCGGCCNNTGGGCGCTGCTGNAGCNAATNGAGGNNCTNGGNCTGCCNTGGGCTGTGGCCACATCCACNCCGCGGNCGGTGGCNGAGATCGTCCTGGGCNAGCTGGGCGTNACCGGNCGCTACCGGGCGCTGGCCTGCGGCGACGAGGTGGNCCACGGCAAGCCCGCGCCCGATATCTTNCTGCTGGCCGCGGCGCGGGTCGGCGCGCCCCCGGCGGCCTGCCTGGCGCTGGAGGACTCGGCCGCAGGCTGCGCGGCGGCCGCCGCGGCGGGCATGCGTGTCGCCGCGGTACCCACGGAGCTTACCCGCGATGAAACGTTCGCCTGCGCCTATCGCCACTACCCGTC
>JAACJX010000133.1 GCA_014237545.1 Ardenticatenia bacterium
TGACCCGCGTGGTCACCGAGACGGTTGTGGAAGAGGGGCAACCGGTTGAGGTCACGCGCATCGTGACCGAGGTTCAGGAAGTGATCGCCCCCCCCGCGCCCGAGGTCACCAGCCCGACAGGCCCCGACGCCCCGACCGTCTGGCGCGAACTGTCCTTCGGCGAGCCGGAAACCCTCGACCCCGCCCTGGGCTACGAGACTTCCGGCGGCAACGTCATCCAGAACGTGATGGAACCGCTGATCACCTATGACCACGTCAGCCCGACCGAGATGGTGCCGGCGTTGGCCGTCGAGGTTCCCACGCTGGAGAATGGCGGCATTTCCGAGGATGGCAAGACCTACACCTTCACCATTCGCGAAGGCGTCACCTTCCACAACGGCGGCATACTGGAGCCCCACGACGTGGCCTATACTTTCCAGCGCGGCCTGCTGCAGAGCGACCCCAACGGCCCGCAGTGGTTGCTGCTGGAGCCGATCCTGGGCTATGCCTCCGGCGACGTCACCGAGGGTATCCAGGTTGGTGCGTTCGCCGGCGATCCCGAAGGGCTGAAGGCCGGCGCGACGCCCGAAGAACTGGCCGCCACGTGCGAGCTGGTCAAGGCCGCCGTCGTGGCCGATGACGACGCCGGCACAGTGACCTTCAACCTGGCCGTGCCCTGGGGGCCGTTCCTGGCCACCATTTCCCAGACCTGGGGCATGATCCTGGATCAGGAATGGGCCATCGAGCAGGGCTCCTGGGACGGCGACTGCGCCACCTGGCAGAACTGGTATGCCCCGGGCGCCGAGAACTCCGAGCTGACCAACATCCTCAACGGCACCGGCCCCTACATGCTCGACCACTGGACCCCCGGCGAGGAACTGGTGCTGACCGCCTTTGACGGCTACTGGCGCACCGAAGAGACCCCGCGCTGGGAAGGCGGACCCTTTGGTCCGGCGAGCATCAAGACGGTCATCTACTCCGTNGTCGATGAGTGGGGCACCCGCTTCTCCGCGCTGCAAGCCGGCGACGCCGAATGGGTGCAGGTGAACCCGGAGCACGAGGTGCAGGTCGACCCGCTCGTGGGCGAAATCTGCGACTCGCAGACCGGCGAATGCACGGTGAACGAAGAGAATCCGGAAGGCATGCTGCGCAAGTGGGTCAACCGGCCGGGCGTCAACCGCACCGACGTTTTCCCGACGTTCGTCATCGCCGACGGTTCCCCCTATGTGGGCAGCGGCCAGCTGGACGGCAACGGTATCCCGCTGGACTTCTTCAGCGACCTCAACGTCCGCAAGGCGCTGGCGACGTGCTTCGATTACGAAACCTACAATCAGGAAGTCCTGCTGGGCCAGGGCGTGCGCAACAACGGCCCGATCATCAGCGGCATGCTCGGCTACAACCCCGACGGCCAGATGTACGAGTATAACCCCGACGAATGCGCCGCCTACCTGGAGCAGGCGTGGGACGGCCAGTTGCCGGAAACCGGCTTCCGCTTCCAGATCGCCTTCAACACCGGCAACACGACTCGCCAGACAATCGGCGAGATCCTGCAGGCCGAGATGGGGGCCATCAACGAGTTGTACCAGGTCGAGACGTTGGGNCTGCCGTGGCCGACCCTGCTGGCGGCGCAGCGCGCCTCCATGCTGCCGGTGACGGTCAACGGCTGGCAGGAAGACATCCACGACCCGCACAACTGGGTGCAGCCGTACCTGATCGGCACCTACGGCGCGCGGCAGAACATCCCGGCCGAGATGATGGATCAGTACCGCGAGTTGGTGAACGCCGGCGTGCTGGCCTCCGACCCGGCCGAGCGCGAGCAGATCTACTTCGACCTGCAAGAGCTGTTCTATGAGACCGTGCCGCAGGTCATTCTGCTGCAGCGCGACGCGCCGTGGTACTCGCAGCGCTGGGTCGACGGCTANTACTANCGCGTGGGCGCGTTNGGCCGCGACTACTATGCTTACTCGTTGAATACGGGACAGTAAACCGTTTCCTCCTCTTCAAATGGTGACCGCGTGAAATAACAGCACTTATTTCCCACGCCGTCGCCGCACGGCCCCCTCCCTTGCCAGCACAAGGGAGGGGGCTTTGTAGTTACGAATTACGAATTAGGAGGGTTGGTGGGTTTGGTCGTTGCGCAGGAATTTGGTTAGGAGCGTTTGGGCGAGAGGCCGGGGCAACTGCNACCTNNCACCTGCGACTTGCATCTTGCCGCCCCGTACCTCTATTGTCACCATCTTGTCACCAGAAATGTAAATCGNTATANTGTAAACGCTATGAACGTAACCATCAGGCCATTTTACTGATGCGCGCNTANAAATTGTTCTTTTCATTTGACTGACCGGAATTTCTTGGCAATGCAATGNTTTGCGCTATATTTATCGGGCTCTAATATTGCGAAGAGGGTGATCGACAACGATACTCGACCTTGCTGCCAAGAGAAAACGGTTATGAGTGCTGATCTTTTCAATCGCGCGCGGGGGCCCCATGGCTAAACTACTTGAAGTTAACAACCTGACCACCCGTTTTTACACCGAGGACGGCATCGTCCACGCGGTGAACGGGATTTCATTCGACCTGGGCGAAGGCGAATCCATGGCNATTGTCGGCGAAAGCGGTTCCGGCAANTCGGTAGCCATGAAATCGATGATGGGCATCATCCCCAGNCCNCCCGGCCGGGTCGAGGCCGGCGAAGTNATGTTCAACGGCCGCGANCTGCTCNAGCTGTCGCCCGAGGAGATGCGCAACGTCCGCGGCCGGGAAATGGCGATGATTTTCCAGGACCCGATGACCTCGCTCAACCCCGTGCTGACCGTCGGCACGCAGATGACCGAGGCCCTGGTGCTCCATTTGGGCATGAAGCAGGAGCAAGCCGACGCCCGCGCCGCCGAGTTGCTCACCCTGGTTGGCGTGGCCAACGCCGCCGACCGTCTGAAGGACTACCCCCACCAGTTCTCCGGCGGCCAGAGGCAGCGCATCGGCATCGCCATGGCCCTCTCCTGTAACCCCTCCCTCCTCATCGCCGACGAGCCCACCACCGCCCTCGACGTCACCATCCAGGCCCAAATAGTCGACCTGGTGCTGCGCCTCAAGCAGCAGCTGGGCATGGCCATCATCTGGATCACCCATGACCTGGGCGTNATCGCCGGCATGGTGGACCGGATCATCGNCATGTACGCCGGGTTCATCGTCGAGAACGCCCCCGTGCGCGCCCTGTATAAAGAAACGGCCCATCCCTACGCCGTGGGCCTGCTCGAATCGCTGCCCAAGATCGACGCCCGGCGCAAAGAGCGGCTCATCCCGATCAAGGGCTTGCCGCCCGACTTGTTAAAAGAGCCCACCCGCTGCCCCTTCGCGCCGCGCTGCCCGTATAATATCGAGCGCTGTTGGGAGGAAAACCCGCCGCTCAAAGCGGTATCGCCCGATCATTACGCCGCCTGCTGGCGCGCTGAAGAGGTGCACGCCGGCTTGCGCATCCACGACATCGAACAACTTGAGGCGATCAACCACGAAGCCCTGGCGGCTCTGGCGGAGGTGGCATCATGACCGAGAATGTCACCACCAACGCCGAAGTTCAGCCCCAAATCGCCACCGCGCCCGCGCCCAATGGCGCAAAGAAGTTCGATCAGGTTCTGGTCGAGGTGCGCGATCTGGTGAAATACTTCCCCATCAAGCGCGGCGTGCTNCGCAAGACCGTCGGCCACATCAAGGCCGTCGACGGCGTGAGCTTTGATATTTACAAAGGCGAGACGCTGGGCCTGGTGGGCGAGAGCGGCTGCGGCAAGTCGACCGCCGGCCGCTCCATTCTCCAACTGGAAGTGCCCACNTCCGGNNNNGTNGAGTTCGCCGACCGCGAGCTGACCACGATGAAGCGCGAAGAATTGCGCCGCGCCCGCCGCCACATGCAGATGATCTTCCAGGACCCCTACGCCTCGCTCAACCCGCGCATGACCGTCGGCAGTATCATCAGCGAGCCGCTGGTCATCCACGGCATCGGCGACGCCGCCAGNCGCAAGGAGCGCGTGCAGGAGTTGNTGCGCGTNGTNGGCCTNAANCCNTANTTNGTCAACCGCTANCCGCANGAATTNTCCGGCGGCCAGCGCCAGCGCATCGGNGTGGCCCGCGCNCTNGCCACCAACCCGTCGTTCATCGTCGCCGACGAGCCGATCTCGGCNCTGGACGTCTCGATCCAGGCCCAGGTCGTCAACATGCTCGACGACCTGAAGCAGGAGTTGGGGCTGNCCTATCTGTTCATTGCCCACGACCTGTCGATGGTGCGCTACATCAGCGACCGGGTCGCGGTGATGTATCTCGGCCGGATCGTCGAGCTGAGCTCGCGGGATGAGGTCTACGACCACCCGCTGCATCCCTATACCCAGGCGCTGCTGTCCGCCATTCCCGTGCCCGACCCGGACAAGGAAGCGCGGCGGCAGCGGATCATCCTTGAGGGAGATGTGCCCAGCCCGGCCAACCCGCCGGCCGGTTGCCGCTTCCATCCGCGGTGCGCCTATGCCACCGATGTGTGTCGCGAAGTGGACCCGGAGTTCCGTAACCTGGGTACAGACGTTGTACCCCACATGGTGGCCTGCCACCACGCGGAGAAGTTTCTGTGATCAATTAGGAATTAAGAATTAGGAATTAAGAACTGCTTATCAATAAACTTCTTCATTCGTAATTCGTAATTCGTAATTCGTAATTCACCTTGAGGAGGTGATGTCATAGAGTCGAGAAGAAGAGAGGATTTTAGTTTTGGTTTGTTATGTGCGTTGCTGGCGCACACGTTCGGAAAACGCGGAATATCCATTTGAAGATGGA
>JAACJX010000134.1 GCA_014237545.1 Ardenticatenia bacterium
GTCACTTCCGGCTTGCCGGCCGTCAGCGTGCCCGTCTTGTCGAAGGCGATGACCTTCACCGTCGCCGCGTTCTCCACGTAGACGCCGCCCTTGAACAGCACGCCGCGCCGCGCGCCGTTGCCGATAGCCGATAGCACCGTCGCCGGAGTGCTGATGACGATGGCGCAGGGCGACGCGGCCACCATGACCGTCATGGCCGTATAGAATGCTTCGTCGAATGGCGTTCCCATGAACAGCGGCGGGATCGCCGCAACCAGTGCCGTAAAGATGATGACGCCGACGGCATAGTACTGCTCGAATTTGTCGATGAATCGCTGCGTCTCCGCCTTCTGGCTCTGCGCCTCTTCCACCAGCTGGATCAGGCGGGCGATGGTCGAGTCCTTGGCCATCTTGGTGACGGCAATCTCCAGGCTGCCATCCTGGTTAATCGTGCCGGCGAAACAGGGGTCGCCCTTCTGCTTGTAGACCGGGATCGACTCGCCAGTCAACGAAGCCTGATCGACGCTGCCGTTGCCGTCGAGCACCACGCCGTCGAGGGCGATGCGGTCGCCGGGACGCACCAGCATGCGGTCGCCGACGCGCACCTGCTCGATGGGCAGCGTCACCAGCCGGTCGCCGCGGTAGATCTCGGCTTGCGCCGGCCGCAGCTTCATCAGTGCCCGGATGGCGTTGCGCGTCCGGTCGAGGGCAAAGTCCTGCAGGGTGTTCGACAGCGAGAAGAGGAAGAGCAGCATCGCCCCTTCGAACGGCTCGCCGACGAACGCCGCGCCCAGCGCGGCCAGGATCATGAGCAAGTCGATGTCGATCGTCCGGTTCATGAGCGACTCGATGCCGCCCTTCAACCCGAACGCACCGCCGGCCACATAAGCCACGACGTAGAGCGCCGTGACCACCCATGCGGGCGCGGCCGTGGCATACCGTTCGACCAGCCACCCGGCCATCATGGTGACGAAGGTGATGAGGGTCAGGATCGCCTGGAGCTTTTGCGGCGTCAGCCACGCTTTGGCCGCTGACCAACGGCCGACGACCGCCGCGGGCTCTGCTTCCGACGGCAAGGCCGACGACGATGGTCCGACCCCCACGCCGAAGTCCTCCACCCGCCGGGCGATGTCCTGGGGCGAGATGAGCGCGTCGTCGTAGTGAACGGCCATGACCCCGCCGGCGAAACTGGCCGTGGCCCGCCGCACGCCCGGCAGCTGGCCCACTTGTCGTTCCAAATTCAACGCGCACGACTCGCAGGCGCGGCCGCCGCGCTTCTCCAGCCGCATGGTGCAGGTCTGCCAGCGGTCTTGCAANATAGGGCCGACCTCGTGGGCCAGCCGGGCGATATCGCCCTCGTCCACGCGGCGCGGGTCATAGGCGAACGTCACCTTTTCCGCGGCCGTGTCCAGTTCGACGTCGAGAATGCCGTCGTGGGCGGCAACAGCCTCATCCAGCAGTTCAAGACAGCTATCTTCCTCGGCTTCTTCCGGTTGCGCGACTTGGTTCAGGTCGGTCATGAATGGCTTCCCGGCCGCGGGCGGGCGACAGTTCGGCCCGCCGGGCCATCGATAGGTTTTTGTTCAACGCGCCTTTTTGCTGGCAATGGTGTTTGGCGAGTTTGAGGATGACAAAAAGGCAAGGATTTATTATTAAGCAGTGTTAGCGTAGAACTTAACACTGGTTAAATTTTACTCATTTCGCTGAAGAAAGCAATATAAGAGCCGCTTGTTTCATCTACTTTTCTGTTTATTAGACTGCGTTGCGGGACTTTCACCACCTGGTATAAGACCAAGGTGCTTCTTTCTGCGAAACCTGAAAAACTCTGGATTTCTCTTACTGATTAAAAGCCATTTACCTTGACAACTGCTAAAAATTGGATAGATTTAGGTAGATTTTGTTAGATTTGTGNCGAGNTATGGGAGCGCAAAAAGANCAAACTTGGCTTTCTCTGGGCGANGCGGCCCGGCNGCTGGGAGTTCACGCCAACAGCCTGCGGCGCTGGGCTGACAGTGGGCAGATCGCCCACATCGTCACCCCCGGNGGCCACCGGCGGTTCNCCGCCGAAAATATCCACACCTTGCTTGAGCAACGCCGTCAGGGACTNGNGCCCGTNGNNGCCGGATCGACGTGGATGGANNCCGCCCTGACCTACACGCGCCACGAGATCACCGCCCACCNCGACGCGGCCTGGCTGNNCCCGTTCGACGCCGAGCATCGGGCCGAAAAGCGCGGNCTGGGCCGCCGCCTGATGNGCCTGCTGATCCAGTTCGTGGCCCTGCCGGCNGAGAGCGAGGCGCTCCTGGCCGAGGCGCGAGCCATCGGCGCGGCCTATGCCGGCAATGCCCGGACGCTAAACATGCCGCTGACCACCGTGCTGAGCGCCGTCCTGTTCTTTCGCGAGATCGTACTGACCGCCGCCCTCGAACCACTTGACCACACCCAATGGCGACCGCGCGACCAGCATCGCCTTATCAGTCGCTTCTCCCGACTGCTCAACGAGGTCGAGCTGTCGGTCGTGGAATCCTATGAGAGCGCGCCCGCCTGAAATTCCACTTGAAGGACCCTTTACTTTGGAATATCGTAAAACTACATCTTTCCATCAAAGCGGCCCCATGCCACTTGGCATCCTGCTGACGAATGTCGGCACGCCGGCCGCGCCGACGGCGAGCGCGNTGCGCCCCTATCTGGCCCAATTCCTGGGCGACGAGCGGGTCATCGAGTACCCGCGCTGGCTGTGGCGGCCGCTGCTCCACGGTGTCATCCTCAACACCCGCCCGCGCCGCTCCGCCCGCCTTTACCAGCGCGTGTGGACCGAGGAAGGCTCGCCACTGCTGGTCATCCTGCGCCGGCAGGCGGACCGGCTGCAAGAGGCCCTGGCGGCGCTGCCCGTGCCGATGAAGGTCGCCATTGGTTTGCGCTACGGTGAGCCGTCGATTGCCGCCGGCCTGCGCGAGCTGGACGCGGCCGGCGCGCGGCGGGTGCTCGCCTTCCCGCTCTACCCGCAATACTCAGCCACGACCACGGCCACCTCGCTCGATGCCGTCTTTGATGAGCTGAAGACTTGGCGATGGATGCCGGAGTTGCGCACGATCAATCACTACCATGATCGCCCGGCCTACATCAAAGCGCTGGCCGCGTCGGTGCGGGAGCATTGGGCGACGAGCGGCCGCCCCCAACGGATGCTCATCTCTTTTCACGGCATCCCCCGCGACTACTTTCTGANTGGCGACCCGTACTACTGCGNGTGCCAGAAGACGGCTCGGCTACTGGCCGCGGCGTTGTCGCTGGCCGAGGACGAGTATGCCGTCACCTTCCAGTCTCGCTTCGGCCCGTCTGAGTGGCTCCAGCCCTACACCGACCGGACGCTGGAAGCGTGGGGACGCGAGGGTCTCGCCCACGTCGACGCGCTCTGCCCCGGCTTCTCGGCCGACTGTCTGGAGACCGTAGACGAGGTCGGCACCGAAGGCGGCCACGCTTTCCGCAAGGCCGGCGGCGGGGAACTGCACTACATCCCAGCTCTCAACGACCGGCCTGATCACATCGCCGTGCTGGCCGAAGCGATTACCGAACATCTGGCCGGATGGCTGGAACCAGTCGAGTTGAGCGTTCCAACAGACGCCACGCTGAAGGCCCACG
>JAACJX010000622.1 GCA_014237545.1 Ardenticatenia bacterium
CGTCCGGCTTGTCATAGCCTTTGGCCTTCGCCAACTCGATAAACTCATTGGGCGTCTTGCCCGTCTTCGACTCGATATTGTCCAGGTAGGCTTGGAATGACATGGGGGCATTGTAGCATGTTTCCGTTTGCTCTGATCCGTGAAAGTCCGCGTTAGCTGCATCCCATTCTTCGCAATTGCGTTAAGATGGGGCCATGGATAAGCCGAAACCCGGCATCGGCCAACTGGCCGAGCGCTCCCTCCACGCTGCCTTAAAGGAATACCTGGCGCGGCCCGGCGACCAGTTCGAGGTCAGGCTCGGCCGCTACGTCATCGACATCGTCCGCGACGACTTGCTGATTGAAATCCAGACGCGCCACCTCTACGCCCTGCGGCCGAAGCTGCTGCGCCTGCTGGAAGAGCACCCGGTGCGCCTCGTTCACCCGCTGCCGGCCGAGCGCTGGATCGTCCGCGAGGACCGCGACGGGCATGTGACGCGCCGCAAGTCGCCCAAGCGCGCCACCGCCTGCGATATCTTCACGGAGCTGGTACGCGTGCCCGACCTGGCCGCCCATTCTAACTTGACACTGGAAGTCCTGCTCATCCGCGAGGAACAGCACTGGCGCGACGACGGGCAGGGCAGCTGGCGGCGGAGGCATTGGAGCCTGATTGATACGCGATTGCTGGGCGTGGCCGGGTCGGCCGTTTTTGGCCCCCCGGCCGACTATCTGGCGCTCCTGCCGCCGCTGCCGGAACCGTTTACCAACGCCGCCCTGGCCCGCGTTAAGGGCTGGAACAGCCATCTGGCCGGCAAGGCAACGTATGCGCTGCAGGGAATGGGGCTTCTGGCGCAGGTCGGAAAGCAAGGACGGGCCAACCTGTTCACAATCGAGGTGACCAATGGGAATTGTCATTGAATTCGAGATCGAGGAATCCGTCCTGGCCGATATGGACGAGGTTGCCGACAGCATCGGCATCAGCCGCGAGACGTACATCCGGGCGGCGATCAACCATGCCCTCCGGGCCCACCGCCCCAAACCGTGCAGCGCCGAGGACGAGGCCAACACGTTCCGCCTGTGGCTGGCCGGTGATGATGACCTGGACGGGATGGACGCGCCGGATTGGCCCCCGGAAGATGACCGCTCGAATTGAGCCTGGCGAGAAGTTGAAGTAGAATCCGCCCATTCTGCACCCAGGAGTAGCATCATGACCGACCAGCGGCCGATCACCATTCTCTGTCTCGCCAGTGAATTCAAGGGCGTGCCCTTCATCGAGGAGTGCGCCCGACAGGGCGCGCGGGTCATTCTCCTGACGGCCGAGAAATACGGCGACAAGGCATGGCCGTGGGACAGCATCGCCCAGCACCATAACATGCCTAACCTGCACACCCAGCCCAACATCACCCACGCCGTCAGCTATCTGGCCCGGGGCAACGACATCGACCGCGTTGTGGCCCTCGACGACTACGACGTGGCCACGGCCGCCACGCTGCGCGAGCACCTGCGGCTGCCCGGCCTGGGCGAGACGCAAGCCCGCTACTTCCGTGATAAGCTGGGCATGCGCACCCAGGCGGCGGCCAACGGCATCCGCGTGCCGGCCTTCACGCCCGTGTTCAACTACGATCAGTTGCGCGACTACATGGCCAGCGTTCCCGCGCCCTGGGTGCTGAAGCCGCGCTTCGAAGCCGGGGCTGTCGGCATTCGCAAGCTCCACGACAGCGAGGGCGTCTGGCGCGCGCTGGACGAGTTGGGCGACGAGCAGTCGTTCTACCTGCTGGAGCAGTTCGTCCCCGGCGACGTCTACCACGTCGACGCGCTGGTATGGGGCGGCAAGCCGGTCTTCGCCGTCAGCAGCCGCTACGGCGCGCCGCCGCTGAGCGTGACCCAGGGCGGCGGCATCTTCAACACGCGCCTCTTGCCGCGCGACTCCGACGAGTTCCATGCGACGACCGGGATGGCCGGCGACATTTTCCGCGCCTTTCGCCTCGAGCGCGGCGTCACCCACACCGAGTTCATTCGCGCCCACCACGACGGGCAGTTCTACTTCCTGGAGACGGCCGCCCGCGTCGGCGGGGCCCACATCGACCGGATGGTTGAGGCCGCCACGGGCATCGAGTTGTGGCGGGAGGCGGCGCGCATCGAACTGGCCGATATTCGCGGCGAGGCCTACCGCCTGCCGGAGCACCGCGAGGCCTATGCCGGGCTGATCATCTGCCTGGCGCGGGAGCAGTGGCCCGATCTGTCGGCCTACGACGAGCCGGAGATCGTCTGGCGAGTGCCGCGCGAATATCACGCCGGGCTGCTGGTGGCCTCGGATGATCCCGAGCGCGTCGGCCAATTGCTCGACCAGTACAATGAGCGTTACGCCCGCGATTTTCTGATGCACGCGCCGAATCGGAAGCAGGCGCGGACGACTTTTTAGACTTCATCAGCTACGAATCAGGCGCGACGCACTTCAGAAAATGCGTCGCGCCTATCCACGTAATGTAAAAAATTCATCTCGCCTAATCGCCTTTTACCACCCCCGCTGCTAGAATAGTCATTATGTTGAGCGATTGGGAAGCGCGTTTCGAGCTGTTCATCGGCGACATCCTGGAGGAAGCGAAAGACCCGGCCCACGATCCTGATCACGTCCGGCGCGTGGTGGCCAACGCCCGCTGGCTGGCAGCGGCCGAGGGGGCCGATATGGCCGTCGTCTTGCCCGCTGCCTGGCTCCACGATTGCGTCGTCGTGCCCAAGGACTCCGCGCGTCGCGCCCACGCCTCCCGGTTTGCCGCCGAGCGTGCCGGGGCCTATCTGCGCGAGGCCGGCTACCCGGTTGAGCACATTCCGGCCATTGAGCACGCCATCGTCGCCCACAGCTTCAGCGCCGGCATCGCCCCGCAGCCGCGAGAGGCCCAGGTCGTGCAGGACGCCGACCGCCTCGACGCGCTGGGGGCCATCGGCATCGCCCGCACCTTGCTCCTGGGGGGGTGGATGAGCAAGCCGCTCTACGACCGCGACGAGCCGCTGCCGGTGACCCGCGCGCCGGACGACCGCGAGAACGTCATTGACCATTTTTATGTCAAGCTCCTTGGCCTGGCGGCCACCATGCATACCGCCTCGGCCCGCCGCGAAGGCGAGCGACGAACCCGTCTGATGCGCCTCTATCTGGAGGAACTCGGCCGCGAGCTCTCCGGCGGTGAGTCAGGAAAGCCGTCATGAGCGACGCAACCCACCGCTACGTGCTGGCCCTGGAGATCGGCGAAGAGGCCATCCGTCAGGGCAAGTGGCAGCAGGCGCTCACCTGCTTCCAGACGGCGCTGACCGGCTTGCCGCGCGAGCCGCGAATCTACAACGGCCTCGGCGATACC
>JAACJX010000447.1 GCA_014237545.1 Ardenticatenia bacterium
CGAACTGACCTACTCATCCACTCCTCTCCCAATGCTCTCCGCCAAACAATTCGAGGAACTCGTCGGCGACGCGCTGGATGAGCTGCCGCCTTTCTTTCAGGCCCGGATGAACAACGTCGTCGTCCTGGTGGATGTGTGGCCATCGCGGCGCGTGCTGCGGGAGATGGGTGTTCCGCCGGGCGAGACGCTGCTGGGCCTCTACAGCGGCATACCGCTGACCGAGCGCACCCACGACTACGGCCTTGTGCCGCCGGACACGATCACGCTTTACCAGGGGCCGATCGAGAACGCGGCCGCGGTGCAGGAAGGGGGCGACTACCATGATCGGGTGCGCGAGGAAGTGCGCCACACCGTCATCCACGAGATCGCCCACCATTTCGGCATCGACGACGACCGTCTGGTCGAACTGGGCGCGTACTGAACAACCCCCTCCTTCCTCACCATTGGCAAGTTGTGAGGAATCTCCCCAATTGGTCTGAAATTACGTATATTATGTATTGCTATTATGTTTAGCATATGTTACGATATGCAGACCTTTGTATAGGGAACATTACCTAGAGTAGTACCAACAAGTGAATAATGACCCGTCTTAGCATTGCGGTGGAACCAAGCCGCTGATGTCGGTCGATCGCATCTTGGCGAATTTGAGTCGTGCCGGTTGATGTTTGGGAGCGTCGCCTTTCGATTGAGCCGCATCTGGTAGGTTTTGTTCAGGCTGCAACGCGCCAGATTCAGGAGTGTGGCTCATGAAGACAGCAGTATCGTCTAATGGCACGCCGCTTGTTGCCGCTGTGGGAGCACCAACCCACGCAGTATGTCCGAAGTGTGGAGGGCTTGTTACCCTACGAGTTCGTAGGCTCATGGCCAATAGTGGCAATAGCTACTATTGGCGACATCTTGACGACGATCATCCCTGTGAGAGACAAAAGCCGTTCATGAGATTGCGACCGGCGACGTGAAATTTGGGCAAAAGGTTCGTGATTAGCCCGTAATTTCGACAACTGAATATTTCCGCCCCTGGCCATTCGATGTTAAAATGGGCGAAAAATAGGCTGATCGTTCGCGGCCGCTGCATCNCGTGGCCCGCGATCAGACCCTTCAAAGCCCTGCACCGAATTGGAGACTTCACTCATGAGCGTAGGCCAGGCCATTCTTTTNACCTTGNTCGGCGGCGCNGTTGCCCTTGTGGCGGCGGNCATCGTCGCCTTCATGGTTGCTTCATCGATCCGAAAATCCACCCAACGCCAACTCGAATCCCAGCTCAAGGCCCAGAAGGACCTTAACGACGAGCAGATTCGCAATCTGAAGTGGGCGCTCCAGGAAGGGCAGCAGCAACAGAAGGAACTGGTGGAACAACTGGCCGCNGAGCGTCCGGCCGAGATCGCGCCGGTNATCGTTCAGGCCCCNCCACCGCCCCCGCCGCCATCCGACAATGGCCCCGGGCCGGAAGCGGTTGCCCTGCGCGAGCGCNTGGTNAAGGAGAANTACGCCCAGGCCGCCAACNTGCGCAANGCCTTCCTGCGCGGCNTGGACCTTTCCGNCGCCAACCTGGTTGACGCCAACCTNAAACAGGCCAACCTNCAGGAGGCCAANNTGNCCGATGCCGACCTGACCGGGGCGCAATTGTCCGGCGNGGACCTGAAGCGGGCGCTTCTNGTCAATGCNCGGCTGGCCGGCGCCGACCTGACCGGCGCGAACCTGAGCCATGCCGTGCTCAACGGCGCTGACCTGACCGGGGCCGACCTGAACCAGGCCGACCTGGCCGGGATGCTGGTCGACGACGACACCCAACTCGACCTGAAGTGGCGCACGGTTTGGGAGATCGTCAACCACGGCGCGGCCGGGCGCGACCTCAGCCAGGCCGACCTGCGCGACGCTGACCTGTGGGGCGCCGACCTGCGCGCCGCTCGCCTGTGGGAGACCGACCTATCGGCCGCGCGCCTGACCCGCGCCGACCTGCGCCGGGCCAAGCTCTGGAAAACCAAGATCGACGATCGCACCCAGCTCGACGACAAGTGGCGCCTGACCTGGGATATCGTCAACCGCGGCGCGGCCGGGCGCGATTTGCGCGAGATCGACCTGTCGGAGAGCGACCTGAGTCGCGCCGACATGAGCCGCGCCAGCCTGACGAAGGCCAACCTGTCCCAAGCCGACCTGAGCAATGCCGACCTCAGCGGCGCGAACCTGAGCGGCGCGAACCTCAGCCGCTCGACCCTCATCGGCACAGACGCCCGCGAGGCGAACCTGAGCGGCGCGAACCTTAACGGCGCNGACCTNAGCAAGGCTGATTTCAGCCGGGCCAAGATGAGCTGGGCCGACNTGCGCAATACGCTCGTTTCGGAGATGACCCACATCGATCNCAAGTGGCGTCTGGTCTGGGAGATCGTGAATCAGGGCGCGATGAAGCGNGACCTGAGCCGNGCCGATCTGGCCGGCGCGAACCTGCGCGAGGCCAACCTGAATNGCGCCGACNTGCGCGGGGCCAAGCTGTGGCTGGCCGACCTGGCCGGGGCGGACATGCGCCGCGCCAGCTTGCGCAGNACCGATCTGCGCGAGTCCAATCTCGTCGGCGCGGACCTGACGGACAGCAATTTGCAAGACGCCAACCTGACCGGCGCGCGNTATGACGGGACGACCCGCTGGCCGGCCGGNTTNGATCCCCAATCGGCCGGCGCGCTGCCCCGCAACCCTGTCCGCGTCGAACCNCAACTGCAACCNATTGATTAGGCTCGGCGGAAGCAAGCCGGGCCGAGGAGTTGGCTATGTGTGGCCGTTTTGCCCTGGTCGCCACCGGCGAAGAGGTGGCGGAGCACTATCAGTTGCCTGAGGTGCCCTTTGTCGTGCCTCGCTACAACATCGCGCCCACTCAGCCCGTGGCCGCCGTGCGGCTGAGCAATGCCGGGGAGCGCGAATTTACTTTCTTTCAGTGGGGGTTGATCCCTTCGTGGGCCAAGGATCCATCTATCGGCTCGCGCCTGATCAACGCCCGCGCCGAGACGGCCGTCGAAAAGCCGTCATTTCGGGCGGCCTTCAAGCGGCGGCGCTGCCTGCTGCCGGCCACCGGATTTTTCGAGTGGCGCAAGGTGGACGGCCGCAAGCAGCCGATGTACATCCACGAGACGGGCAGCGGCATCGTGTCGCTGGCCGGGTTGTGGGAGATATGGCAAGCGCCGGACGGTGGTGAGCTGGAGACCTGCACTATCCTGACAACCGGGCCCAATTCCCTGATGGAACCCATCCATGACCGGATGCCGGTCATCCTCGACCCGCTCGACTATGACATGTGGCTGGCCAGCGACACCCCCACCGACCAGTTGCAGCACCTGTTGCGGCCCTTCGACGCCGAGCGGTTGCTGGCCCACCCGGTCAGCACGGCCGTGAACAAGCCCCAGAACGATACACCCGACGTGGTCATCCCCGTTGAATAGGAAAATCCACAGATTTCTCAGATTACGCAGATGAAGACATCGCTTCAAATCTGTGAAATCTGTGAAATCTGTGGATTCTCTTCTTCTGTCCGCGCCTAATCGCTATCTGCCTATCCGTTCCAGCTTCCAGTCATCCAGGAACCAGCCATTGTTGGCCGCNGCAAAGCGATTGCGGAACGACGCGCCCAGACGCGCCGTNCCGGGCTGGCTGACCGTAAACTCGTAGACGCGACTNTTCCTCTGGCCGNNTGTNACNGTNGNCCANTCNGTGGCCGCGGTNTTGTGAATNANCTTNATCTCGGCNGNGAGNGGATCGGTGTGNAAATCNCGCCGGCCGCCGGGGTAGTACTGGGNCACGATGTCGGGGAAGAAGTTGAGCGTCATCCGGTAGCGGCCGGGNTGCAGGTAGACNTCCTGGAAGTAATGGAAGATAGTCGGCGCGTAGCCCTTGAAGGCCTTCAGCGTCTTGAAGCCATCGAAAATAAACTGGTCGCCCTCGTCTTCGGCCAGCGCGGCGCGGGTGACGACCCGGATCTCGGGCCGGGCGAAGTTGCCGCCGTCGCCGGGCTGGAGCGTGTTGGGTCCTTCGTCGATGGCCACTTGCCAGCCGACCGGGATTTGCAACTCATTGTAGATGTGGTAGTACCAGTCGCCCTCGAAGCTGCCGTTTTTGAACAGGTTGGCGCCNGTCGTGGCCGTCGTGGCCGCCGGGGCCGTGGCCGCCTGGGCCGCGGGCGTGCCGCTGGCCGTCGTGCCGCCTAGCCTTGCCCCAGGAATGAACAACTCCCTCCCGGCGACGATCAACCTCGAGTTGGTCAACTCGTTGGCCTCCATGATGTTGGCGATTGACACGTTATAGATGAGNGAGATGCGGGACAGNGACTCGCGNGGNTTGANAATATGGATAACCCCGCCTTCNACCTGCCGGCTGTCAGGCGGCGGGGTGGGATTTGTGGTCGGCGTCGGCGAGGTGGTCGCCGCGGCCGTCGCCGCCGCGGTAGGCGTGGCCGCGCGAGTNGGGGGTACCGGNGTCGGGTCNTCGATGCCGGGTATGATCAGNGTGCTTCCCAGGACNATCACGCNGGGATTAATGATGTTGTTGGCCTCGATGATCGCGTCCATCGTGACNCCGTATTGCATGGCGATGGTGAACAACGTGTCGCCCGGCTGGACGACGTGGTTCTTGTCGGCGCGGGCCACCCNNACNGCNAACAAAAGAAGGAATGGCAACAGCAAAATCGCAAAAATACGATGGGTACTTTTCATTATGATCCTTTTCCTCTTGTGGATTGACTCCAGCGGGAATTATCTATATTCGTGACCGTTCCGGCAATAGTGACCTCGCTACGTTTTGCCTACGGGGGAAGATATGGAATAATCGCCGGTGGCGGGCCCGTTCGCGGCCCTATCACGCATATGAAGAGTCAAACGGCCGAAGTTGAACTACCACCCCAATCCCGCCGCCCATTTGGCGTCTATGCCATCGTCGGCCTGCTGATGATGGGGGTCGTGGCCGCCGTTCTGGAGATTCTGCGCGTGCAGACCCGCTTGTTCGGCATTTGGCAGACGGCCGACGAGATACTTCGCGAATACAGCGGGCCGACTGACCTGGCCGCCTACCTGTTCACTGACCCGACGCTGATCATTATCGCCAACGTGGCCATCATTCTTTTCTGGTTCCTTCTCATCGTTGGCTTGTGGCGCATGCAGCGCTGGGCGTGGCTGATGGTCATGCTCTTCACCGGGGCCAACCTGATCTTCACCCTGTTTCGCTATTTCAACGACGATCCCGACTACCTTAGCATGCTGATCAACGTGGCCGTCACTTTCTACCTGAATGACCGCAACGTCCAGCGGGCCTATGCCCGGCCGAAGGTGGCCGCAACGAGGGTGTCGCCGTGAACGAGCTGGACCTGCTGCGGCAGTACGAGCCGATCATCTATTACACCTCGGGCGAGATGTTTTTCCCCCGGGCTGTGGATGAATACGTGCGCCACAGCAGCCTGTGGGAAGCCGACCCGCGCGGCAAGGCGCGGCAACTGGTGGGCGAGGGCCAGCTTACGCTCGATGACCTGGCGCGATATGACCAGGTTCCGGCCGACCACGCCCTCTTTCTGCGCTTCGTGGCCGAGCCGTTGCGGCCGCTCGAATACCAGCAGTGGCTCAATCGTCCCGGCCGAATTAAGTTCCGGGAGCCTGGCCGGCTGGCCCGCGTGCCGCTCCTGTCGCGCATCGGCGACGCGTTCTTCGACCTGTCTCTGGCCGTGCGCGGCGTCGTGCCCCGCGGCCCC
>JAACJX010000509.1 GCA_014237545.1 Ardenticatenia bacterium
ACCTCCGCCAGTGGCTTCGCTGGCCTGCGTGGCGGTTCCGCCGGTCATCGACGGCTCGCTCAATATCGGCGTCGAGTGGCCGGGCACGCCGCTGTTCACGTTCCAGCCGGCGGTGGCCGGGCCAGAGCGCATCGTGCGCGTTTACGGCGCGCGCGACGCGTCGCGCATCTATTTTGCTTACCTGATCAACGATAACGCCAATGAGGCCTCCGACGCGGCCCGCCTCTACATCGACACCACCAATAACGGCCTGGATCCCGACACGGCTGACCGCTTCTTCCAGGTCAATCGCAACGGCGACACCCTGATCTGGCCGGGCATCGGCAGCAACGTCGACGGTCAGGGCTGGAACTCGGCTTATTCATCCACCAATTGGTCGTCGGCCGTGGGCGAGCCGGGCAGTGGCCAATGGGTGGTCGAGATGGCGATCGATGCCGCGGCCGAATTGGGCGCGCTGGCGAATCCCTTTGGCCTCATGGCCGAGGTGTTCTATACCGGCGATTCGGCCGCCTACCCCTCGACGGCATCCTCCACCCAGGCCAACACCTGGCAAGACATCGGTAATCCTTTCTGCCAGCCTTGAGGCAAGTCAATATGCCTGTTTTTTCACTTCCCGGCGCAGCGCGCGCGCCGGGAAGTTTTTTTGTGCTAGACTAAGGGGTTATGCAACTGTCGTATAACGATCTGGATCCTGCGGCCCGCAAGCGGGGTCTGGCCACGGTCATGGCCGTGACCTTCCTGATGAATGCGGGATTCTTCTTGATCATCCCCCTCGTTTCCGTTCATTACGTCGACCGCCTGGGCTGGGCGGCGGCCTTTATCGGTCTTGTCCTGGCCGTGCGGCAATTTGCCCAGCAGGGACTGACTGTCTTTGGTGGGGCTCTGGCCGACCGCTTCGGCCCCAAGCCGCTCATCCTGACCGGCATCATGATCCGCACCATCAGCTTTGTGGTGATGGGTTATGCCGATCAACCCTGGATCCTGCTACTGTCGGGCTTTCTGGCAGCCATCGGCGGCGCGCTGTTCGACGCGCCACAGCGGGCCACGCTGGCCTCCCTGGCCCCGGCCGACAAGCTGAATGAACTGTACGGCCGGTTGGGCATCCTGCAAAACGTAGCCCGGACTATCGGCCCATTGATCGGCGCGTATCTGATTCGCTTTGATTTCACGATGGTGGGGCTAGGTTCGGCGGCCTTCTTCCTGATCTCCTTCTTCGTGACGTTGCTGTTCCTGCCGCCGGTCAGCGTTTCCTCCACGACCCAGTCGGCCGGCGCGGGTCTCAAGATGGCCGCTCGCGATGTGCCGTTTGTCACCTTCACGGTCCTGATGATGGGCTACTGGTTCATGTGGGTCCAGCTTTCCATCGCCATGCCGCTGGAGATCAAACATCTCACCGGCAATGACGGCAGCGTCGGCATCATGTTCACCGTCAGCGCGATACTGTCCATCGTTTTGCAAGTGCCGGCGCTGCGTCTGGCCGAGCGCTTCTTCAGGCCCACCCCAACCATCATCGTCGGGATGCTGGCCATGGCCTTCGGCATGGGGTCGGTCGCTCTCACGTCGAGCGTGGTTGCGTTCTATGCCTCTCTCTTCTTCTTCTCGCTCGGTTCCGTGCTGGCCACGCCCAGCGCCCAAACGGTGACG
>JAACJX010000073.1 GCA_014237545.1 Ardenticatenia bacterium
CGCCTAGCGTCCCCGGGTAGCGGTTGCGCAGCAGCGAGATGAGGCGCGGCAACTGATCCTGCCGCTCCATATACAGGATCAGCTCGCGCAGCTTGCCGCTCTTCGTCCCGCCGGGCAACTCGTCGTAATCGACGCCGACCTCGAAGGTCAGAGTGCGCACCCCCTCCAGGTCAAATCGCTGGCCGAGCCGGTCGAGCAGCCACACCTTGTCGATAGCTTCGCCGGAGTGCCACGGGGTGAGCATTTGCTGACGTCGGGCTCGGGCGGCCCGCTCGATGGCCCGACCGATCTCGCCCGCCCGCGCCACAAACGCGCCCGGTTCAACCGCCGCGAAGCGAAAGATCGGCCACTGGTTGCCGCCCGACTCGCTGTTCCAGTTGATGCTCCAGCCCAGGACGAATCGCCCCTCATCGGCGTGGCCATACAGCGGCGGCACGTCCCACGAATTGGCCACGGGCAGCATGCCCGCCGGCAGCGCCAGATGGAAGATGTTGTTGCCTGGCTCCACGCCCATGACCTCGGCCGCGTACTCGAACGAGCCATCGGCCCCGGCCGGCGTGACGCTCGGCTGCCACTCGATCCGGTCCCAGCGGAACGGCTCCGGTCGCAGCGACACGCGCAGCGTCCCGGCCGCCAAATCGGCCCAGCCCGGCTTGGGCAGGCCCAGGTGCGGCCGGCAGTAGTAGACCCAGATCTCGTCGGGGAAATCGAGCAGTTCGGTGGTCTGGACGAACTCGTCGCCGGCCCGGTCCAGCACAGCGGCGATGATGCCGATGAATTTGCCCATCGTGCGCCTCCTATCGTTTGCGCCAGGAACGAGGATAGAAAGGGATGTGACGTTCCCATTATAGACCATTTGCAGGGGTTCAGATCACGCGGTCATACGTGGTATACTAACGGGTGGCGTTGTGCTAGCCAGTCCCTCCGGGGCGCGTCATCGCTATTTACACGCAAGGGAGCATGGGGTCATCACTCCCCACCGCATGACGCGGCCCGGCCGGCAAAAGGAGCACTATTCCTGTCTCTCATGATTTTTACAGCCCTATGAACGGTCNCACCCGCGCTTCGGCCGGCGTGTTGGCCGCTCTCCATTGAGGAACACCATCCATGAATCGNATCTTTTCACTTCTGCCACTCGCCTTACTTCTGGTCGCCTGCGGCCGCGCCCGAACGGATAACGCGCCGCCGTCCGCCACCCCAACTGAGCCCGCTGCCCCGACGACCGCGGCTCTTGCCCCCACGGNCACGCCCGCGCCCACCNGCGCGCCGACCGAGGCCACCTTGCCCGTCGATTCCACGCCGCTGGACGGCCGGTGGGAGGGGGCCATCAACATCGGCGGCACGCAGCTCGACATCATTGTCAAGTTCGACTCGAGCACCGGCGCGCTCGCGGCGACGATCGACATCCCCCAGCAGGGCGCGATCGATTTGCCCCTCGACCAGGTCAGCCTCGATGGGGACGCCGTCCACTTTGCCATCAGCTCGGTGGGCGCGGTGTTCGACGGCNCGCTCGACGGTGAGACCATTCGGGGCGACTTCGCCCAGNCCGGCGCGACCGGCACGTTCGAACTGGCGCGCGCCGGCGATCTGGCGGCGGCCACGGCCACGCCGGACCTGCCCTACAGCGTGGAGGAAATCACCTGGGCGCTGGACGACACCACCATGGCCGCCACACTGACGCTCCCCGAAGGTGACGGCCCCTTCCCGGCCGTCGTGTTCGTCGCCGGCAGCGGTCCCACCGACCGTAACTGGAACTCGGCTCTGCTGCCCGGCCGCAACGGCAGCGCCGCGCTGCTGGCCGACGAGCTGACCCGCGCCGGCTATGCCACGTTGCGCTATGACAAGCGCTTCACCGGCCCCTATGCCCAGGAAAACATGCCCAAGCTCCNGGGCAATGTCAGCTTTCAGAGCCACCTGGATGAATTGGCCAGCGCGGTGGAAAGGCTGGCCGCCCAACCGGACGTCGATCCGNCCCAGATNTTCNTTCTGGCCAACAGCGAAGGCACGCTCCACGCGCTGAACTACCAGACGTCCGACCCGGTCATCTCGTTCGCCGGGCTGATCCTGACCGGCGCGCCCNGCCGGGCGATGACCGAGGTGCTCCACCAGCAGATGTCCGAGAACGTCCTGGCCGCGGAGCCCAACCGGGATGAACTGCTGGCGCTGTGGGATGAGGCTGTCNCCGCCTTCCTGGCCGGCGAGGGAGCAGCCCTCGACCCGGCGCTGCCGGCAGGCGTCCAGCAGGTCTGGGCCGGGCTGACCGCGCCGGCCAACCAGCCCTTCAGCGCCGAGCTATTGGCCGCGAAGCCGGCCGACCTGCTGGCGGCGACAACCGCGCCGGTGCTGGTCATCATCGGCCAAAAGGATATCCAGATCGACTGGCAGGCCGACGGCGCGGTGCTGGAAGCGGCCGCCGGGAACAACGTTACCTTCAGCTATCCGCCCAACGCCAACCACGTGCTGAAGCTGGAGGAGAAGCCGGCCGCGGAGCTGACAGCGACCGACAGCACGACGTATAACGCCGCCGATCGGGTGCTCGACCCGGAGACGGTACAGATCATTCTCGATTGGTTGGCGGAGCAAACGAGTTGAGTATGGGTCAGGTGCGACGCATGACCGTTCGTGCGTCGCACCCAGGCCTATTCGGCGAAGGGATTGACAACGGTCAGCCCCTGAATGACGCGACCGTGTTGCAGGTCNTCGCTATANAGGGTTCGACAGCCGCTTTCGAGGGCGGCGGCCACGATAAGGGCATCATAGAACGAATAGCCCGTCATGGCCCTTAGCTCCAATGCGCGCTCATAGAACGGTTGCGATGGGGTATGACCACATAGCGGCCATAAGACAGTGTTTAGGTACGCGGTTGCCTCGTCCGGTGCAAAGGCCGGTCTTGCATGGCGGATTGCGACGTGAAGAAACTCCTGCACTACTTGCGTGCTGATAATGCCACGGCCCGTTTGTAACGCTTCGGCGATGAGCGCAGCCGCGACCGGTTGCTTCAGCGGCTCATNCGTCGCCTGGGCATAGACTAGTATATTGGTGTCGAGAAAGAACAACCCACCGTTATCACCGGCGCTCATTCATTTCCTCGCGGGTATACTTGCGGACAAAGCGAGGGCCTAGCCGTTCCATGAGTTCTTCATATTGGCGCACGGCCGCCTTGCCTGCCTCTTCGTCTTTGGCGACATAGCGTTCCAGCCACTCGCGAAACAGCGCGTTAAGCGTCGTGTTATCCAGCGCCGCCTGCCGCCGCGCCTCGCGAATGAGGGCCTCATCGGCCGAGAGAGTGATGTTTTTAAGCATGGTTGTAGTGTACACTATTATAGTGCGCAATTAAAGGTCTAAAGCCATCCTCGCAGCCGAGTTNCAGCAGAATGGTGTGCCGNCCCCCGCTTTCATTCGGATAGCATCGATNCCATCGATCGCGATATCNTTTTATAAGGAGGTAGTGGCAGCNATGCAAATGACTCCCGAAAATCAGTGGATCGATGACGTTCGACTGCAGATTCAGGTCGCGCTGAATGATTCCAGGAGAGACATTCTGCGCGAGCAATTCGGCATGCTTCACGAACACCGGTCGCCCGACCTGCCGCCGGAGGTGGAATCGGGGTGGCTGAACTATATCCTGGAATTCGAGCGCCAGTTTGAGAACGCGCCGCGTATTACCGTGCGCGCCCGCGTCGGAGAACCGGCTTCGCCGCCTATTGACGCGCTTAGTTCCGACGAACTGGTAACGGCGGTGGATGCGCTGTTGGACTTGCTAGCGACGCACTACATCGCCGTCGAATTTTTGGGCGATGTGGACTATGAGACAGTCTATCGTTATCTGACCGAGGAACTACTTGATGAGATGATAGACGATATCCGCCTTCCTGAAACGTGGCTACATTTCATCTACGCCACCGACGAATACAATGCCCAGACGTGGGTCGAACAATTCGTCAGCGCTATCTTCCGACATGATCTTGAATACGCTCAGCTTTGTGTCGACGATGACCAGTTATGGGCGGATAGTTCCGGCCGGCTTACGATGATTGCCGACCTGGTAACTCTATGGGCGCGTATGCCTATCATTGACAGCATAACCTTCGAGGCAATTGATGCCAAAATCGCTGGCGACACCGGCCAGATCCTCAGCAGGATCACCTGGTTAACCGATGGCACCATGCAGAACATCGAAGCTTCATTTATGGTTTACCGCTCCCGCTATCTGGATGAGGCGTGGAGTATTGAACAGACGTCACTAATAGATGAGTTGAGGAGGGTATTTTGATGAAGGCTGGCACGGCAACTGGCCGAGTTCGGGGTTGGTCGGGCTCATGGCAGCAAGTAGCGTAATTATAAATCGGATANCGGAANGNGTCACCTGTTGTTTATNACCACNCTACCNGATANAATATAGCCATCTAGATAGCCATGNANGCNTNNATNCGGAGAATCCTATGCGCACCTACTCCCTGGCCGAAGCCCGCGATAACCTGACCGCCATCGTCCGCGACGTGGAGAAGACCGCNGCCGTGGNNCTGACCCGCCGCGGCAAGCCGGTGGCCGTCATCCTGTCCATCGACGAGTATCACCGCCTGACACGGCCGGCTGGCTCCTTTTCGGCCGCGCTGCAGCGGTTCCGGCAGCAAGCCGGCCAGGCCGGCTTGGCCCTGGGGCCGGAGGTCTTTGAAGGGGTGCGTGACGCCGATCCCGGCCGGGAGCCAGTCTTGTGACCGTGGCGTTTCTGCTGGATACCAACGCCATCTCCGAACCGCTGCGGCCGGAACCCAACCCCAACCTGCTGCGGCGCATCCACGAGCATGAGGACAAGATCGCTATCGCCGCGGTCGTCTGGCACGAACTGCTCTATGGCTGCTGGCGGCTGCCGGAATCAAGGCGGCGCGAGGTGATCGAACAGTACTTGTTTGATGTAGTCCTGCCGTCGATCCCGATCCTGCCCTACGACGCCCGCGCCGCGCAGTGGCACGCCGTCGAGCGCGCCCGCCTGACGCGCCTGGGCCAGCCTCCTTCCTTTGCCGACGGCCAGATCGCCGCCATTGCCGCTGTTCACGATCTGACGCTGGTCACCGCCAACACGGCCGATTTCACCCACTTCGACGGCCTGTCGGTCGAGAACTGGCTCGCGGACTAGCTACTCCCCCCGCCGCTCCAACGCCCGATACACCGGCCGCCGGCTGTCGTCGAACCGCATCATGCTGTAACCGACCTCCTGGAACTCCGGCCCCAGTGCTTCGGTGAAGTTCAGGTTCCACAGGAACATCGGCCCCACCCACTCCCACTCGTGGGCCATCTCGAANGCCCGCAGCGTGTAGACCGCCTGCTCCCACTCACTGTTGTCGGCCATGAACTCGGAGCCGGCGGGCGGGGCGGCGGACTGGCCCTCATCCGTCACGAGACCGTCGAAGCTGCCCCAGCCGAACTCCGTCGGCCACAACTCGAGGTCGGTCGCGCCGGCGGCGACCAGCATCGCCCGGTAATCCTCCAGCGTGTCGGCGAAGAAGAAGCTGGGGTGGTTGTTGTGGCTGGTGGAGACCTGAGTCGCGTCGGACGCCCGGGAATCCGGCGGATTGGCCCAGCCGTAGGGGTGGACGCCGATACCGTCGACCACTTCCGCCACGCCCGCGCCCAGCATCGCCCCGAAGTAGACCCGGTCGTCGATGGCGTTGACGCCGTCGTTGATGCCGGTCGTGGCCGGAGCGGCGCTGATGATCAGCGCGGTGGGGTCGGCCGACCGCGCGCCGGCTGCGCCGCGCTGGGTGAGTTCCACCAGGTCGGCCGCGTTCAGCGGCGTGCCGTTCCACTCGCGCTGCAAGTTCGGCTCGTTCCATATTTCATAGGCGGATACTTTTCCGGTGTAGCGCGTGGCCAGATAGCGCATGAAGTTTTCGAACTGTCCGTAGTCGGACGGCGGCCCATCCATCTCCGTCGTCGGGCGGCTCCACTCCGGGGCCTTGCTAACGCTGAG
>JAACJX010000559.1 GCA_014237545.1 Ardenticatenia bacterium
CATTCGATTGGCTGAGCTTCCCCGCTTTCTGACCGGAATAAAGCCGCCGGCCCCTTATTACAGGTGGCCGGCGGTTTCATTTTATGGGTAAAATCTGCGCATCATGGAGCTGAAAGAGCTGGAAGCACGAATGCATGCCTTTGTGGCCGCGAAGGGCTGGTATGATGACGATTCGCCCAAGCCCCAGACGCCGCGTAACCTGGCAGCCTCTCTGGCGCTGGAAGCGGCCGAGGTGTTGGAGCATTTCCAGTGGCGGGAGGACGCCCGCGATCTCGACGCGCTGGCCGGAGAATTGGCCGACGTCGCGCTCTACCTGTTGCAACTGGCCAGCATCAGCGGCATTGATCTGGAACAGGCCATCCTGGCCAAATTGGAACAGAATCACTTGCGCGAGTGGCCTGACCCATGAGAGTTATGGCTGTCAGCGATCGCGTTCTCGACAAGCTCTACAGCAGCCAGACGCGAAAGTTATTCTCGGACGTCGATCTCCTGGTGGGCTGCGGGGATATGCCGTTCTATTATCTTGATTTTCTCACCTCGGCGCTCGACGCGCCGCTCGTCTACGTCCGCGGCAATCACGACGCCGGGCCTCAATACGCCTCTGACGGAAAAGTCTGGAGCGATGTCCGGGGCGGGGTGGACATTCACGCGAAAGTGGTCGCCCGCAAGGGCTTCATCCTGGCGGGGCTACAAGGGTCGATGCGCTATAAGGCCCATGCCGAGTACATGTACTCAGAGTCCGAAATGCGAATGGCGGTGGCCCAGATGGTGCCGCGTCTCCTGTGGAACCGGCAGCGGTTCGGCCGCGCGCTCGACATCCTCGTGACACATTCTCCCCCCTNTGGCATTCATGACCGGTCAGACCTGCCCCACACCGGTTTCAAGGTCTTCCTCAGCTTCCTGCGGATGTTCAAGCCGCGCTATCACCTTCACGGACACGTTCACATCTACCGGCAGGACGAGGTCGTAACGACTACCTATGGCGACACGACGATCATGAATGTCTATCCCTACAAGGTGTTCGACATTACCTGACGGTTTCCCACCTTTTGCCGGTTACAACAGATTCACATAGAATGAGTTGGTTGCAAGACCAGCCCATTCAAACTGGCCAAACTGATTATGGCGATCAACTGTCGCATGGAGGTGGCGTGGCCGCAGCCGCAGGCCTGAGATGGTCGCCCCGCAAGGCGATCGCCCCCGCTCTGCGCTACTTGCGGCAGCCGATCGCGCTGCTCCGCGAATATGATCGCGCTAACNTGCGNCCGGATGCCATCGCNGGTCTNACNGTCGGCGTCATCCTGCTGCCCCAGGCGATCGCCTTTGCCCTGTTGGCCGGGTTGCCGCCCCAGATGGGGTTGTATACGGCCATCGTCGGCGGCACGGCCGCCGCGTTGTGGGGCTCATCGGACCAGCTTCACTCCGGCCCGACCAATACCATCTCGCTATTGCTCCTATCGACACTGGTGCTCTTCGAGACGCCGGGCTCGCCCGAGTTCATCGTCGCCGCCGGCCTGATCGCGGTGATGGTCGGCGTCTTCCAGATGGCTCTGGGGTTATTCCGGCTGGGATTCATCGTCAACTTTGTTTCCCANTCGGTGATCGTCGGCTTTTCCACCGGGGCCGGCTTCCTTATNGCCATCCGCCAGATCGACCCGCTCCTGGGGTTGGANGTAGAGAGTGACGGCGTTTTGTCCGGCTTGCAGGGCACGCTTCTGGCCTTGCCCGAAATTGCGCTTCTGCCGGCCGCGCTCGGCATCGGCACGATGCTGGTGATCATCCTATTGAAGCGATACGCGCCCCGACTTCCCGGAGCGCTCATCGCCATCGCCCTCGCGACTCTGGCCGTGTACCTGCTCGGCGATCGGGCGGCCGACGTGGTCGTGATCGGCGACTTGCCCAGCCAGATACCGCCCCTGGCCCAACTGCCCCTGCTCGATTTGAGCCTCATCGGCCGGCTCTCGACCGGCGCGCTGGCGATCGCCGCCATTGGGCTGGTCCAGACGGTGGCCGTTTCTCGTTCGTTGGCGGCCCAGACGCGGCAGCGGCTGGACAATAATCAGGAGTTCGTCGGCCAGGGCATCGCCAACATTTTCTCCGGGCTTTTTAGCGGCTATCCTACTTCCGGCTCTTTTTCCATTTCGGCGGTGAAATTCAGGGCGGGGGCCAGGACGCGGCTGGCCTCCATCTTTGCCGGGTTGGTCATCCTGCTGGCGATGCTNACGGTGGGNCCAGTCGGGGCCTACATGCCGGTCAGCGCCCTGGCCGGCACGCTNATCATCACCGCCTATAACATGATTGACCAGGCGGAGATCCGGCGCATTGCCCAGGGAGCGCCGGGCGACGCGATCATCATGATCGTTACCNTGCTGGGAACGGTATTCCTGGAACTGGATTTCGCCGTCCTCACCGGAATCTTGCTCTCGTTCGTTCTCTACCTCGTTCGTACCAGCGCCCCACGGGTGCAGGTCGTTGTGCCGGACGAGAGCTTCCAGCACTTTGTCCCCCGGCCCGGCGCGCCGCTCTGCCCGCAACTGGGTATCGTCGAGATCCAGGGAGACCTATACTTCGGCGCCGTCAGCCATATCGAGGAAGAGATATTGGAGCTGGCGGCCGAACACCCAGAGCAGCGGTATCTTCTCATCCGAATGCATCATGTGAATCAGGTTGATTTCAGCGGCATCCACATGCTCGAAAACCTCATCCGCACCTATCGCGACCGGGGTGGGGATGTGTTTTTGGTGCGGGTGAGTGATGCGGCCCAGCGCCTGATGGTGACCACGGGATGCCTGAGCTATTTGGGACCACGCAACGTGCTCGATGAGGATTCGGCCGTGGAATACCTCTTCCATCACGTTCTTGACCCGGCCGTGTGCATCTACGAATGCCCGGTGCGCGTGTTCCGGGAGTGCCAGAACCTGCCCAAGCGGTTCGACCTGATAGACATATCGCCGCCGGGAATCGGCATCGGCGGGCCCCAAGCCGCGAATGGCGCGACGAACGCCACGCCGGTCAAGCCGCGGGAACTATGGGAGACGTTGCGCGAGGGCTCGCCGGTAGAGCATCCGGTGGTGGTGGACGTTCGCGAACCACGCGAATATCGCCGGTCTCACATTGTCGAAGCCCAATCACTGCCCTTGTCGACGTTACTGCAGCAGGGTCTTGTCTTGGCGGCCGACAAGCCTATCGTGTTGGTCTGCCAGACGGGGCGGCGCAGCCGGCGGGCGGCGGCCGTGCTCAACGGCCTGGGGTACAGCGATGTGAGCATGGTCGAGGGCGGCATGCAGGCCTGGGAAGCCGCCGGGTTGTTGACGGCCGTGGAGTTTGACATGGAGCCCGCAGCGGCGCAAGGGGTGGCGAATAGATGATGGAAGAATCCCTGACATCGCGCAACATTGGTCTTGACCTGACGCGGGTGACCGAGGCCGCGGCGCTCGCCGCCGGGCGGTGGATCGGCTCGGGTAATTTCGACGCGGCGCATACGGCCGCCACCGAGGCCATGTACAACATGCTGATTCAACTGGGAATCGGCGGCTGCGTGGCAATTGGCGAAGACCGGCTGATCGATGGCAATGCGGCGCTGTGCGAGGGTGTCACCTTTGGCCAGCAGCCGATCTGCGATCTGGCGGTCGATCCCATCGACGGCACGCGCCTATTGATCGAAGGCAAACCCGGCGCGGTATCGGTGATCGCTGTCGCGCCGCGCCATAGCATCTGGTCAGCCGGGCCGGCGGAATATCTGGACAAGATCGTCGTCGACCGCGACGCGGCCAACGTNCTGGTGCCNGAGTGCATGGANGCGCCGGCCGCGTGGACATTGGCCCTCATTGCTCGGGCGAAGAAAAAAGCAGTGCGCGATCTGGTGGTCGTCGTCCTCCAGCGAGTGCGCCACCACGACCTGATCGAGGAAATCAGGGCCACCGGGGCGCGGATTTACCTGCGTCAGGAAGGCGACGCGGAAGGGGCGCTGGAGGCNGCCATGCCTGANACAGGCGTGGACGTGCTCATGGGTATCGGCGGCGCGTCACAGGGNGTTCTNTCCGCCTGCGCCGTCCGNGCGTTGCGCGGCGGTATGCTNGCCCGGCTGGCNCCCCAGACGGCCGAAGAGCGCGCGGCCATNACCCAGGCGGGCATGGACATGAAGAAGATTTACACGGTCGAGGAGTTGGTGACCAGTGAGGAGATCTTCTTCGCCGCGACGGGCCTGACGGGCACGCCGATTTTGCCGGGCATTGCCTATAANGGCAGCCACGCCGAGNCCCATTCGCTGCTCATCCGGGCCAAAACGAAGACCCGACGTTTCATCCAGGCAGAGTACTCTCTGGAGTGATGGGCCGANACCGGCAGATGGATGTGGCAACTCCCGCAAATCTGCGTAATCTGTGGATTATTCCGCTATTATTAGGACGCGCCAGCCGGCGCGCCGACGGCATACACGCGGCGCGTNTGTGGGTGAAACAGCCAGGCCAGCCCAAGCAAGGGCTGGATCAGCGGGAAGTAGCCGTAATCCGCGCCAAACCGGCCCCATACTGTGCGGCCGATCACATCCGGGATGACAAAGCTGAGCGTGCCGATGATCAACACCATAGCGAGTTCAAACGCCAGCATCGACACCGACAGCCGCCAGGCCCACCGCTTGCGCACGATAAACCCGACCGTGGCGAGCAGGTAACAGATGGCGGCAATGCCGCTCAATATCGCCGGCANGTAGTTCGTCACATCCTCTTTCAGGAAAAGCTGGTAGATGGATCGCACGCCGGCGGAAAGCGCCAGGACGGGATAGGATACGGCCAATATAACNCCCGCGGCCTGAATGAAGCCGGAAAGGGCGTTTTCCTTCACTGAACTTTCTTCGGTGGTCATGGCCTGGATTTTACCACGACCTGAGTNGGCGGGTCATTACCATCTGTTNCTGAAAGGATGTTAAACCGTTGCGAGGAACGGGGTNCCATAATGCTACAATCCTCCCATGTATGACGAGCCATTGCCCGACCCGTTCGATCCGAATGAGCCAAACGAAGAGGAAGTAACCACCTCGTCTTCCAGACGGAGCTGCCTCTATTTGGCCGTCACGCTTGTCATCATTGCCAGCCTCGTCCTTTCGTCAGTCCTGACCTACTTCGTCGTCACCAGCCGCGACACGCGCACTGTCCCGCCTGATGATTCCCTCCAGGCGCGCGCCGTAGAGAGCGGGCCCACGGCCGCTCCAGCCACAGTGGTGGCTGCCGCGGCAACGTCCATGCCGACGATGGAAATAAAACCGGCGGTTGCTGCTCCTGAAGTCAACCGGATCGCGATCATCAACCGCGATGGTCAAATTGAAACGATGTCGCCTCTGGGGGATGACCGGCGCGTCTTGACCCTGGCGAGCGACAATTCACGCTTCCAATTCCCGGCATGGTCGCCCGACGGCCGGCGGGTGGCGATGATCGGCAACCGGACGGTCGGCGGGGCCATCTACGTCCTGGAAGATACGGCCCGCTCCGGCGGNCTGCGNGACAATCAAGTTTATTACAGCGTGGAAGAAACGCCGGTCTATTTGTACTGGTCGCCGGATAGNGAAAATCTGGGGTTCCTGGCCAATCAGGATCGCGACTCGCTGAGCCTGAATGTGGTGGCCGGCGATGGCACGGTGGAAAGCCGCCGGCTGGCCAGCGGCGCGCCGTTCTACTGGGATTGGTCTGATGACGGCCGCCAGCTGTTGGTCCACGCCGGCCAACGCGGAGCCGACAATACGCTGGCCCTGATCAATATAGATGGCCAGACTCAGGCTGATAACCTAGCCGTACCCGGTTTTTTCCAGGCCCCCGATATNGCGCAGGGAGGGCAGTATTGGGCGTTCGCCGAGGAGGCCGATGATGGCCTCACCTCTCTGGTCATTGTCGATACCCAGACCGGCGANCGGACTGCTCACCAGCAGCTAGGCTCGACAGCGCTGAGCTGGAGCCCGGTGGGCGGCCAGATCGCCTACACCCAGGGAGCGGTGAACGGCCATCCATTCTGGGGGCCGCTCCATCTGATGAATGTCGAAACGGGCGAGGAAAAGATGCTTAGCTCGCAGACGGTTCTGGCGTTCTTCTGGTCGCCCGACGGGCGACAGATCGCGTTTATCACCTTTGGCGGCCGGAACAACGATGATGACAGCATTAACGCCGGCGCGCCGGAGAAATTCCGCCGTGTGAGCCGCGTGGGAAGCTCGCCCGTGGCCCAATTTGGCCAGGGGTTCCTGACGCTCTCGGTTGTGGATGTGGAATCGGGAACTGGCCTGAGGCTGCTCGATTTTGAGCCGACTGTGTCGTTCCTTTCGCAATTCTTGCCATACTTCGACCAGTACGCGCTCAGCCACCGCCTGTGGTCGCCCGACAGCCGCGCCATCGTGCTACCGGTTCGCNAAAACGGCCGCAATACCATACAGGTGATCTCCACCGCCGGCGGGCGGCCCTACGAGTTGGCGGAAGGCACCGTCGCCTTCTGGAGCCAGAACTGAACCACTCCCCGGCGAAGGCCGGCCAGGACTATTCGGTCACTTGGGCCGTGAATTCGCCGTCGCGCACGCGGACTGAAACCTGGTCCCCCGGATGAGCCTGCTCAATGCTGATGATCACCCGGCCGCCGGCATCGCGCACGATGGCGAATCCTCGCGACAAGGTAGCTTCCGGGCTAAAAGCCATGAGACCGGCCTGAGCGATCGCCAGGCGGCTGGCCTGNCGGTCATAGACGCGCTGGACGGCCCGCCCCAAGCGCTCNGTGATCGCGTCNATTTGCTGCCGGTCCGCGTCGACCAGNCGGCGCGGGTTGAGGAGCCAGAGCATCTGNGAGCGNGAACGCAANGCCTCGCGCCGAATCGAGACGGCNTCGAGCATGTTGCGGTCGAGAACGGCGGNCCANTCTTCCAGCACCGGTTGGATGTTGGAGAGATCAGGNACGGCCAACTCGGCCGCGACCGANGGCGTGGGAGCGCGAAGGTCGGCTACAAAGTCGGCAATTGTGAAGTCGGTCTCGTGCCCGACACCACTGATGATCGGATGGCGGGCGGCGAAGATGGCGCGGGCTACGCGCTCGTCATTGAACGCCCACAAATCCTCGATTGAGCCACCCCCGCGCGCGATGATGA
>JAACJX010000235.1 GCA_014237545.1 Ardenticatenia bacterium
TCGACGGCGGCCGGCCGGAGATCGATTTTGGGTTTGGCCGTTCATTTGCCGAACGGTTCCCCTATGACGTCTGGCGGCGATTGCTGGGTCGCTACCTGTCGACCGATGACGCCATGCTGTCCCGCTATGGCTCGGCCGCCGGCTTCTACCCGCTGCGTCGCGCTGTGGCCGACTACCTGGTGCGGGCCAGAGGCGTGCGCTGCGCGCCGGATGACGTGGTTATCGTGAGCGGCGCGCAACAGGCCATAGACATTCTGGCGCGGCTGCTGCTCAATGCCGGTGATGAGGTATTGGTGGAACCGCCGGGATATCGCGACGCTTTTGCCCTGTTCCAATTACATCAGGCGAGGCTTGTGGGGTTGCCGGTCGATAATCAGGGTCTGCCGGTAAACGATATTCCACCCGCTTGTCGGGCCAAACTGGTGTTCGTCACCCCGTCGCATCAATTTCCGAAGGGNGGGACGATGCCGCTGGCGCGGCGGCTGGCGCTGCTGGCCTGGGCGCGGGACCATTCGGCCGTGATCATTGAAGATGACTACGACGGCGATTTGCGCTANGAGGGTGGNTCGCTTGCCGCGCTAGAGGGGCTGGATGAGGACGGCCGCGTCGTCTACCTGGGAACCTTCTCAAAGGTTCTCTTCCCCGCGCTGCGCCTGGGCTATCTGGTGCTGCCCCNGACGCTGGCCACGCCGTTCGTCCAGGCCAAGGAGCTTGTTGACCGCGGCGCGCCGACCCTCACTCAGGCGGCTGTGGCTGATTTCCTGGCCGAAGGTCATTTTGAGCGCCACTTGCGCCATCTCCGCCAGCTGTACGGAGAGAAGCGGGCGGCCCTCGTCGCCGCGCTGGATGAACATCTGGGCGATCGCGTGCGCTACTCACCAGTGGCCGCCGGGTTGCACGTGATGATTTACGCGAATTCGGCCGTCGACGAAGGCCGGCTGGTTCGCGACGCGGCCGCGCGCGGGGTGCGGGTGTATGGCGGCGCGCCCTATCATCTGGAGCACCCCGCGCCGCCCTCCCTGCTATTGGGGTTCAGCGGTTTGGGCGAAACGGAAATTGTCGAGGGCGTGCGCCGGTTGGCATCGGCCTGGCCGGGCTGAGGTGACTAAATCAGCCAGCTTCCTTCGAGCCGCAAGAGCCACGCCTTTGTCTCCAGCCCGCCTCTGGCTCCATAGCCGTGGAGTTTACCGTCCGCGCCGAGGATGCGATGGCAAGGGATGATGATGGGAATCGGGTTAGTCGCGTTGGCCCGGCCCACGGCCCGCACCGCCCCCGGCCGGCCGATAAGTTCCGCAATGGCCCCGTAGCTGGTTGTCCGGCCATAGGGCACGGCCGCCACCTGTTCCAGGACTTCGCGCTGGAACGGCTTGAGGATGGCCCACTCGACCGGCGTGTCGAACTCGCGCAACTCGCCGCGCAGATAGGCTTCCAGTTCGGCTAAGGCCGCCAGGACGATTGCGCCGGGTGGNGCATTCAGGTCGGGCGTATCGCNGGTGTGGTGGCTCACCTCAGCGATGAATCGGTCGGGTTCATCCCATAAACTGACGCCGACTAGTCCGTCATCCGATGCGGCGACCCAGATCGTCCCTACCGGCGTGTTTTCCAGCTTGCCAATCGATACCATGCTGCGCTCCTGTCTGTCGGATTGCCTGTGGCTGGATTATTTTACCATACCGCAACCAGTAGAGAGCAATGCCGAAAGCGACCGCCGCGTTGAGTGAGGTCTTGCGGCCGGCCATCGGCAAGCCCAGCACCGCGTCGCACAACGCCAGGATACCGGGATCAACGCCGGCCTTTTCGTTGCCGACAATCAGAGCGACTTTAGGGAGTTGTTCGGGATCGAGCGCAAGCGAAGGGCTGGAAGCCGCGGCCGCCGGCAGGCGCTCCAGGGCCCACAACTGGTAGCCCGCCTCCCGCAGAGCCACGGCCGCGTCGATCCCGTTGGGATAATAGGCCCAGGGAATTGTCTCGTGCGCGCCAAGGGCGGCTTTGGCCAGCCGGGGGTGCTCAGGCGTCGCCGTAATACCACATAGAAAGAGCTGCGCCGCGCCCGCGCCATCGGCCGAACGGAACATGGAGCCGACGTTGTGGATACTGCGGATGTTATCCAGCAACCCGGCCAGAACGCGGCCGTCCCGCGGCGGGGTGGTGACACCCAGNTTCCCGCGCAGTGCCTCGCCGACCTGCCGGACGGCGCTCCGGCACCGCGGACAAAAAACCGCTTTCGCCTCCGCGGCTGGGGCCGGGAAGCGAAAGCGGCATTTTTCATCGGAGCATTGCAGGAAGACGTAATCCAACGACGGCTTAACCCTCGAGCGCGCTGAGCAGGGCAGGTAACAGCTGCTTCTTGCGCGAAACGACGCCGGGCATGCGATACGTGCCGTCCGGCAGCTTGGGATAGGGCAGGCCGCCCAATCCGGTCACGTCCGACGTGAGCAGCAGCCGGCTGGAGCCGCGCACCACGTCCGTCACCATGAGGACGGCGAAATCCAGCCCCTTGGCGTCACGCAACCTGATGAGGGCTTCTTTCAGCTGATCGTGATACTCATCCAGTTCGACGAGGGAAGTTACCTCGACCTGGGCTACGCCGAAGTTCATGCCGGCCTCTTCATATAGCTTGAGGTCGGCGCTGACGATATCCTCCGGTTCGCGGGTCGCCAGACCGGTGCCGGACGAGATGACTTTTTCACCGTATGATTGGACTGTTTCTCCGGCCAACGGTGAGCCGACGACAAACGCCCAACGCGCCAGACGCTCGGCCGCTTCGTGGTCGCGCGGCGTCGTCGTCGGCGACGTGAGGATAAGCGTGTCCGACAGGACTCCAGCCAGCAGCAAGCCGGCCAGCTCCGGCGGCGCGCTCAGGCCGGCGTCGTTGATGCGCTCGGAAATGAGGGTCGAAGTGCTGCCGACGACATCGACCGTGAAGCGAATCGGCGTGCGGGTGGATGGGTTACCCAAACGATGATGGTCGACGATCTCGATGATGTCGGCCTCGTCAATAGAGCCGATGGCTTGTCCCGGCTCGTTGTGATCAACAAGGATGATCTGCATGCGCGGCGGGTTGAGCGCCTCGCGGTGGCGGCAGATGCCCACGTAACGGCCGGTCTCGTCCACAACCCAGAACTCCGTCCGCTCTTCGCGCAGGATACGATTCAGCGCGTCGCGGATGCGCGAGTTGGCCAAAAACTGGGGCACGGAGCGATCGACCGCCTCATGTCCCGGCATATCCATCAGTTCGCCGATGCGCATCTCCTCGCGGCGGGGGTGGGAGCCGATCGTGCGGCTGAGAAAGTCGAACAGGCTGATCACCGTCACCAGACCAAAGGGCTTGCCCTCGCTGTCGACGATTGGGGCGACGCCGCCGGTGCGATTAGCAATCGACCAGACCTCGCGCAATGGATGCTCTGGCGCGGCTGTGTTCAGACGATGGGAGATCGTGGCGAAGCGGGGCGAGGCATCGGTCAGGAGCATCGGTTGTTCAATGCTCAAATGGTTCAATACCCAGGTNGTTTGTGGATTCAGNTGGCCGGCGCGCGCGGCGATCGCATTCTGCCCCTGATCCTGCAGCAGCCACGCATAACCCATCGCCGAAGCGATAGAGTCCGTGTCCGGGTTGACGTGGCCGACCACGTAAATGGCGTTGTTTTTATTTCCTGTCATGCTCCGCTATCCTGCTCGTTGACGATTTGCGCNCCAATTGCAANTGGGCACACCATCCCACACAATAAACATTGAATCTTACGAGCCGCCTAACAATCTCACGATTGCTCCCCGCCTCGTTCCCCAGCANGAATGATACACAATTCGGGGTCAATGAGCATTACCCGGCANTATATNTATCTNACAGNAGGCNGGTGCTGNGCCAGTAACGGNGTNGAAACGGAGCNTTTNCGAACGGTTGGAGATTTGGAAGAGCGTGCGGACGGTGACATAATNGGCGATTGAACNGACNTNAAGTCATGAAGTCCATCCAGATCATTCCCCTCNCGNATTTCGACCNCGCCCGGTTCNGGCAGGTGGCNTCGGGCTACACGACAGATAGTCTGTTTCGAGTCCACTACGAAGAGGGAGNCGCGCNAACGATATTCAGGCTTGCCCTGGAAACCCTGCCCGAGCCNAGNCTGTTTCAATTTCCTTACAGTGANGAGGAGCTGGATCGGTATGAAGAAATGGTNCCCGGGCCTTACTGCCTGGGAGCGTACGATAGTGATCTCCTAGTGGGCGTGGCTCTGGCTGAGCCGCAATCTTGGAACAATACACTGTGGGTGTGGGAGTTTCACGTCGCGGAGCCGTATCGCGGGCAGGGGATCGGCCGCCGATTAATGGATCAACTTGCCCGGTTGGCCTCTGAAGCCGGATTACGGGCGCTCATCTGCGAGACCCAAAACACCAATGTACCGGCCATCCGCTTCTACCGGGCCGTCGGCTTTCGCATCGAGGGCGTAGATATCTCTTACTACACCAACGAAGACATGGCTCCCGGCCGGACGGTGGCCNTATTCATGAAACGCAGATTGACATGAATGCCTTGACGCGCTTTGTAGATAAACGGCCTTACCTGTCGGCCGCCTTGCTTTTTCTGGGGCTAAGCCTCCTCTTTTTCGCCGCTGTTCTGGTCCCTCCGGCCGGAGAAGTGATGGCCGGGCACGACATGGTCGGCAATTACTACATTTATTGGNAGGTCGTGCGCGAGTCGCTGCGGGCCGGCCGGTTGCCCCTTTGGGAGCCGGACATATTTGGCGGTTTCCCCTTCCTGGCCCAGCCCCAGCAAAATACGTTNTACCCGCCAAACTGGATGAACCTGCTCCTGCCCTTGCGCGTCGGCGTCTCGCTCTACATGGTGCTCCATGTCTGGCTGGCGTCATTCGGCATGTTCGTTTTCACGCGCGTCATGGGCAGTCGGTGGCTGCCGGGCGTGCTGGCGGGCATCGGCTTCGCCTATGGTGGGTTGCTGG
>JAACJX010000542.1 GCA_014237545.1 Ardenticatenia bacterium
CGGGTCAAGGTCGACCGGGCTTTGCGGCAAGCCGGCCAGCAGGCTCGACTCGCCCAACGTCAGCGCCGAGGCGGGCTTCGCGAAGTAGGTGCGCGACGCCGCTTCAACTCCATAGGCGAGGTTGCCGTAGTAGATCTCGTTCAGGTACATCTCCAGGATCTCGTCCTTGCTGAAATCCCGGTTCATCATCCAGGCCAGGACGATCTCCTTGATCTTGCGATCGTAGGAGACGGAGGTGCGCTCTTCGTAGTCGAAGGCGATGTGGCGGACGATCTGCTGGGTGATGGTGCTGCCGCCCACCGGCCGCGCGTCTGGATTGCGGACGTTGGCGATGACGGCCGCTGCCAGCGACGGCGCGTCGAGACCGATGTTCTCGTAGAAGGTGTCGTCCTCCACGGCGATGGTCGCTTGAATGAAGTGGGGCGGGATCTCGCTCAGGGGGATGCGAGTGCGCTTGCCCTCGCCGAAGATCTCCCACAGCACCTCGCCGTTGCGGTCGGTGATCTGCGTCGTCTCGAAGGTCTCGCGGTCGCGGGCGGTCTCCAGGCTGGCGACGCCGGACTCGATCTCGCGTGACCAGTTGGCATAGATGAGACCGCTGGCAGCGGCCGCGCCGCCCACGACGACGATCAGGACGAGGGCGATGGCGCCCAGAATCGCGCCGCCGACGCAGCCACAGCCGCGCTTCTGGCGGACGGGCGGCGGCGTGGCGGGGACGTATTGAACGGGAGGGGGCTGGTTATTCTGCATAAGTATAAGACGAAAAATCGTGGTCTATTGGTTCCAGCTTCCAGTGTAAAAGAATCCGCGAAGGGCTGCCATGCGGCTTGGAAACGTTTAGGTGATGCTAAGGCGACGATATGGCTGTCAGAAAGCGGGTTTTTCGGAATACCTCGGTTTCCAGGAGGGATTGGTTCATCGGGTCAGGGCGTAGAGGAACATCCATGTGGAAAATGCGGCGATTGCGCCCAGAATACCGATAGTTATCACGCCACCCATACAGCCATTCATGCGTTCGTAGCCACTAGGCGATGGCTTCAGACTGGGCTGGATGGTTGAATAAAAAGCGATAATCTGGCCGCGGGCATGGAGAAACATCCGCGCACCCCGCCCAATGACGAAGGCGACGAACATCGCCACCAAAAAGCCGCGACGGAACATCGGCTCGCTAACCAGAGGAATACACAAAAGTTCGAGAGCAATGTCCGTGAAATAATCGATGAGCTCGCCCATTCCACCCCAATGCAATTCACGCAAGGCCGGCACAACTAATTGGAACGCGCTTATTATATCAGGTGCCTTTTATTCTCGCGCCATAAATTCAGGATCTGTAACCATCCACCGGCAATATTTTAAGCTTATGACAATTTTGCCACTCAAAAATGGCGTATAATAACAGAACACATGTTCTCTATAGGGAGATGACTTTTGATGCTGGGCTTCCTCGAATTCCTAACCAGTTTCTATTGGCCCCTGTTGCCCGAGACGCTATTCAGCACGTTCCGGCGCGCCCGGTGGCGACGGGCTGTTGCCCGCCATGGCCCGTTCGGGTTACTGATCGAAACGGTCGAGAGCCTCATCGGCACTAATACCTATGTGTTCTTCGTCCCGGTGGCAGGCCGATGGGACGGCCGCTCGATCGCCAAGCTGCTGAAACAATACGGCATCGATATGTGGGGCTGGGGATTCTGGGATCGCGAGTTGTTTTTTCATGTCCACCGCGACGATGCGTGGTTCGCGCAGGACATCCTTATCTCCGCCGGCGTGGAGCTACTCAGTTAACAAAAAGAGGGACCTTCGTGGCCCCTCTTCCGTAACGGTTCTGGCGCCATGCCCTTCAGAAAGTGCATCGCCCGTATGAGTCGTCACATAGATTATCCGCGGCGCAGCAGCACCACGCCGACCACCGCCAGCACCACCAGCAGGGCGGCGACGCCGATCACGATCAGGCCCAGATTGCCGATCCCGCCGGANTCGGTCGGAGCAGCTTCTTCGCCGGCCGTCGCCTCATCAGCGGTCGTGTCGACAGTTTCNGTGCTGGGGCTATCGACTACGGCCGGCGCGGTCGNCAGGCCGAACGACACGGTGTAGGACTCGCCGTTGGCGATGGACACCGCCCAGTTGTCTTCCGTCGTCGAGGTGAAGCCCGCCGGCGGGTAGAGCTGCAACTGATAGGAGTCGGCCTCGGTCAGTTCGAAGCAGAACGGCTCGCTGGCCCCATCGGTGATATAGGTGGAAACGGTCGTCCCGGCGCGCGCGATGGCGATGGCGGCATCAGCCACCAACGCTTCGCCCTCGTTGCGCTGCCCGTCGGCGTTGGCGTCATCGAACGCGGCCACGCAGATAGTCCCGGCCAGAACCTCAACCGGCTCGACGGTGGCCGTGGCTTCCGCCGCGCTCTCGGCGGGCGTCGCCTCGGCGGCGCCTTCCGTCCCGCTCTCGGCCGTGGCTTCGGCGGGNGTGCTCTCGGGTGTCGCTTCCGGGGTGGCCGTGGCCGCCTCGCCNGCNCGAATCAGGATCTCGTCGCCCGGATTGATAAAGGTCGGGTTGTTATTGAGTTCCTGGAGATAGGGCAGGGCATCCTCGGGGGACAGGCCCAGCAGTGAGGCATACTGGATGGCGATGCCCCANAGCGATTCACCGGCCTGCACGATGTGGACGATCGAGCCGTCGGGGCGCGGCGTGGGCGGGACGGCGGTGGCGCTCTGCTGGACCGGGGCGGCGACTACGGCCGCCGGTTNGNCCACGNTNCCATTCAGCGCGAACAAGCCGGNCAACNNATTGGGGCCGAGATCCTGCGCGCGCGCNGGACTCGCAAAAAGTGCCAACCCCGACAACAACAAGGCTAAAATGACCAGGACCGGCAGGTATGTCTTTCGCATTGTGATACTCGTTCTCCTCGCATGGACAGCCCGCCGCGCGGCAGGCGCAGCGCCAACGGGCAAAAGTGGGGCGCGTCGCGCCCAGACAGACAACGTAATATCTTAACAGTAGTTCCAGCCACATACCAAAACTCAGAGGAGAGCATGAGAACCAGGTTAGGAGGAACGCGCTCCGGAAACGCTTATACCACCATTAGACCGCGCTCCGTTTCCTTATATATAGAGCGATAGTGAATTAAAATCACATTGTTGATATTAATTCACCGGCATTCGCATCTTGAAAAGGAGTGTGAACTGTATGACTGGATTTGGAATCACGTTCGAGCGCATCGACAAAGCGCTCACCACCTGGATGGCCCGCTACGGGCTGTTGCTGCTGCGCCTCAGTCTGGGGCTGGTGTTCTTCTGGTTCGGCTTCCTAAAGTTCTTCCCCGGCCTCAGTCCGGCCCAGGACCTGGCGACGCGGACGATTGAGGTCTTGTCCTTCGGGCTGCTGCCGCCGGAAGTGTCGATCTACATCCTGGCCGTGTGGGAGTGCCTGATCGGTTTGGGGCTGCTGGTGGGCCGCTACATGC
>JAACJX010000335.1 GCA_014237545.1 Ardenticatenia bacterium
AGGAGACACTCTGGTTCCGGCTAAATGAGGGGCGGTATGATGAGGTTTCGCCGGATGACGCGGGTGTCATTCGCAGCCGTACATTCCCGGGGCTTCACCTGCACCCGGAGAAGTTCTGGGCCGATGATTTAGCGGCGCTACTGGAGACCTTGCAACTCGGTACCAACTCACTGGAACACGCCGCCTTCAAAGCCTCTCTCGCGTGAGCGCGGGACTCACACACCATCAAACTCCGACTGGTAGCGAATAATCCCCCGCGCGTCGATAAGCGCGCCATCGCTCAAGGCCATCACCATGAACGCCTCTTCCGGCGCGTCGTGCTCCCAGCGGATGCCCAGCGGCCGCGACGGTCGAAAGCCAAAACGCGGGTAGTAGTCGGGGTGGCCCAGCACGACGGCCAGCGGGTAACCCTGATCATAGCAGATNNCCAGTCCGGCGCGGATCAGCGCGTCGCCAATGCCGCNACGCTGGCGCTCCGGCAGGACAGCTACCGGCCCCAATGCGGCGACAGGCGTCAAAGAGCCGGCATCATCCAGCACCGCCGGCGTGAACAGGACGTGGCCAGCCACTTCGCCGGTCACTTCGGCCACCAGGGAGCAGATGATCATCCCCTTCTCCCGCAGGGTGTCGATCAAATCGCCCTCNGCGTCGCGNCCAAAAGCTAGCCGGTTTACCCTTCGGATGTCGGCCGCATCACCAGCAGTTTCCTTGCGTATGACCATTTATCCTATCCTCATAATAGAACATCGTTTCGAAAACGAAACGTAAATTTCTCATCTCATCGTAAGGTAAACGGTAAGGAATGTAAACTACTTTATAGATGCTCCTTACTCCTTCCCACCCCGATGGGAACTGTTCATTTAAGGATGGCGCCATATCCCAAGATGGCGCCATCCCCCCTTTATTGACCCGCGAGGCGGTGGCAAACGTCACCTCTCGCACGTGACGTTTGTTACTATCTTTTGCTTCTCTCTCCAAGTTATAATGCCATCAACACGCGAGATTGGCCGCGTCGAATGGCGTCGCGGCCGTGGAGAGAAGTACGCATGAAAAAAGACCTCGTCCAGGAATGGATGTCAACCGACGTGATCACNATCACCACAGAAACGACGCTGCCCGAAGCGCACCAGATCATGACCAATGAGGAGATCCGCCGCCTGCCGGTTGTCGACAAGGACGGTCATTTGGTCGGCATCGTGACCATCGGCGACATNCGCAGCGCCGAACCATCGCCGGCTACGTCCCTCAGCATCTGGGAAATGAACTACCTGCTCACCAATCTGAAGATTGAAAAGATCATGACCCGCAATCCCAAGACCATCCGCGCCGACGCCACGATCGGCGAGGCGGCACGGATGATGCTCGAGCANCGGGTCAGCGGTCTGCCAGTGGTCGACGCCGACCATCNGGTNGTCGGCATCATCACCGAGTCGGANATATTCAGCATGGTCGTGCTCCACGAGTGGAGCACGGAACATTCNTAGTGGCCGCCGATAGATAATCCACCGCAAGGTGGTCCACCTCTTGGTGGGGAACCCGCGTGTCCGGATTTGGCCGGGCGCGCCCATTCGCAAGCCGGTGGGTNGGCTCATCCCTTGCNTTTCNAGCGCCGACCCGCCGGTTTTGCGCGNCTCGCTATCCNGCGCCCGCGCCNCCANCCTCGCCCCGCGTCAGNGGCAAGCCCGCTTTTTGCCAGGCCATCGTCCCNCCGCTGACATTGGTCACNTCGTAGCCGGCTTGCTTGAGCTGGCGGGCGGCGATCGGGCTGCGGTGGCTGGAGCGNCAAATCGTCAGGATCGGCCGATCAGTTGGTAACTCGGTNATCCGGCGGCCGAANTCGGTNAGNGGAATGAGCACCGCNCCGGGNACCGTTCCNGCGGCNGTCTCGATCGGCTGNCGCACGTCCACNATGACGACGTTCGGCTCCTCTTGCAATCGCCGATAGGCCTCTGCCGGNCTNATATTGGGCACATTTCGGCTGATCAAACGCTCATACCATCCCATTTCGCCTCCAAATCAATGATTCGTCCANATATTGTCNANAATAATTAANGAATTATGAGTTGATGTACAATACCTAGACAATAGTTTGTATTATCCTCTACATCAGCGCGGGACTCGCGCACAGAGTGTGGGAAAACTATACAGAAAATGTTCGGAGGATGAAATGAAAAACAACAAAGGTTACAAGGTTCTTTTCGCAATGCTCGCCGCCGTACTGGCCCTGGCCGCCGTGGTCCCGGCTTTTGCCTCGACCAANCGCCAGAANATCGTTGAGATCGCGGTGTCCAACCCGGACTTCTCGACTCTCGTCGCCGCCGTCATCAAGGCTGACCTCGTGGATGCCCTCGACGGCCCGAAGCGCTTGACCGTTTTTGCCCCGACCAACGCCGCNTTCGATGAATTGGCGGCTCAGCTGGGTTTTGCCGATGGCATGGCGCTGGTCAATGGCCTGACCGCCGAGCAGTTGACGCCCATCCTGCTCTACCATGTCACCAACGGCAACCGTCCGGCGAACTCGCTCTTCCCGCCCAAGGACGTGCGCATGCTCAGTGGTGAGCGGGCGCAGACCACGGTCGAGAACCATGTTCGCATGATCGATGGCCAGCCGATTATCGCCACGAATATACGCGCCAGCAACGGGTTCATCCACGTCATCAGCGGCGTGATGCTCCCCCCGGCCAACTAAAGAGTTTCAGTATCTCTTCTTCATCTGAAAAAAGACCGCCCATGGGCGGTCTTTTTTCATGTCCAGGGCGAGAAAGGGATTGGCGATTCGCCATCTCTGAGCGACAATGGCGCTGTCTTGTCTACCAACTCTATTAGCGAAATTCCAATGACTACCCCACCTGAACTCGCAAGCGAATATGACCTGGTCATCAANGGCGGCACNGTTGTCAGCGACACNNCCGTCTATGACGCCGATGTNGCCATTACCGGCGAGAGGATTGCNGCCATCGGGCGCGANCTGCGNGGCCGGCGCGAGATCGATGCCGCCGGNNTTTACGTCATCCCCGGGGCCATCGACGTGCACGTTCACCTGCAGATGCCCATCGGACGCTACACCTCTACCGATGATTTCTACCACGGCTCCCGTGCCGCGGCGCTGGGCGGGACGACAGCCATCGTCGATTTCGTCGAGACCCAGCCCGAGGAGAGGATGCTCGACGCGCTGGCCGCGCGCCAGGCGCTGGCCGACGAGAAAGTCGCGATTGACTACGGGCTGCACATGACCATCGGCCCCGGCGATATCGCCAAGCTCGACCAGGTGCCCGACGTCCGCGCCGCCGGCTGCGGCAGCTTCAAGCTCTACATGGCCTATGGACTGCGCCTGACGGACGGCGAATTGCTGCAAGCGTTGGAGGCAGCGCGCGATGTGGAGGCGCTGCCCGTCGTCCACGCAGAAAACTGGGACGTCATCACGACGCTCATCCGCCGCAACCTGGCCGCCGGCCACACCAGCCCC
>JAACJX010000336.1 GCA_014237545.1 Ardenticatenia bacterium
GGAAGGCGCGGGCGTTTTTCTCGAAGCGCCCAACTTCGGCCGTTTCCTGGGCCGTGGACTTCACCATCTCGATCCCATCGATCGCTTCCGCCAGCCGCGAGTTGAGTACGCCGAACGCCATGCGCACTCGGTCGGAGATCCGCGACAGGACGTTCATGTATTGGGCCAAGGCAATGATATAGGTGATGATGAAGAATAGTGGCGCGAGGATGAGTTGCCAATGGTAGCGGGGCGCAAGCAGCAGCGGCATGATCAAAAAGTTGGCTGATCCGACGACCAGGTTAATGCCCGGATACATCATCAGATTCAACTCGCGCACGTCATTGGTGGCGCGGGCCATCGTATCGCCCACGGGCTGCAGGTCGTGAAAGGTCATGCTCTTGCCCAACAGGCTCACATAGAGGTCCTGGCGCGTGTCGCGCTCCAGCCGCTCGCCGATGACCGAACTGGCGAAATTGCGGCCGAGTTGGAGAACCGCTCTGACCACCTGGCTGATCAGAATGCCGAGGGCGGCCCAACCGATGAAATCGACGTCGGGTGGCGTTGCCAGCGCCGCATCGAAGGCCAAGCCAATCAAAATGGGCATAACGGCCGCCAGAGCCGCGTTCCCGAACGCGCCGATAAACATGACGATGAACAACTGCCACTGCTTGGTCAGGTGTGACAATATCCAACGCCCGGCGGAGCGGTGCTTGCCAATTGTGTGACCTTGAATCGCAAATTCACCCATTCGAATAACCTGTCGCTCCCGCAATAGACACCGATCCTATTGCCGAGAGGGCGATTATCCCACAACTTCGAGTAAGGTCACGCTGGTAACATTCAAGTGACATCTTGGCTCCTGGCCGGTAATTGGCTACCATTCAACCGCTAAAGCTTGAACCGCCACNCAGCCCGAGCCATTCCATCGCTTTAGCTACTAACTAACCACCCAAGGATTTGCTCAATGAATAACACCGCCTTTTTTGACGATTTCCATGCCGAGCAACCCACTGCTACCNGGCTCAAAAAGGGTTTCTTGAACCAGGCCCATGCCCTGCGTATGGGCCTCAGACTCTTTTTTACTCTGGGAGTTTTACTGCTGGTCACCGGGCTGGTTCACGGCCAAGAAGAACAGCGGAACACATCCGCCGAGACTGTGATCAGCCTGTCATCCCTGGTTGGGNCNTCCGGCTTTCGCATCGAGGGGCGTAACGACGGCGATCAGGCCGGGCGCTCCCTTCAATTTGCCGGAGATGTCAACGGCGACGGCCTTAACGATTTCATCATTGGCGCGCCAGCGACCAGCTCGGACGGTAAGCAAAACGTTGGCGAAGCTTACGTTGTTTTCGGTCAGGTCGCCAATCCCAACGCCCTGCCTCTTGGCAACCTGAATGGCACGAATGGCTTCCGGATCAAGGGGNTAACGTTCAATGACGAAGCTGGAAGCGCTGTCGGCGGCGGCGGGGATATCAACAATGACGGCTACGATGACCTGATAATCGGCGCGCCAGGATCCGACCTCGACGAACTGACCACCGAATCGGGGGCAGCATTCGTCTTGTTCGGCCGGCCGTCCTTTCCGGNNAGTATCGATCTGGAATCACTCAACGGCACATCCGGCTTCCGAATTGATGGGATCGCCGCCGATAACCGCACCGGCGCCAGNGCCGGCATTGCCCGGGATATCAATGGCGATGGTTATGACGATATCCTCATCGGCGCGCCGGATGCTTCCGTCGGCGGCAAGCAAGGAATCGGCCAGGTCTACGTGGTGTGGGGCCGACCTACGTTCCCACCTGTTTTGGCTCTATCGTCGCTCAACGGAAGTAATGGTTTCGTCATTACGGGCGTGGCACCCGAAACGTCTACCGGCAAGGTCGTTCGCGCCGCTGGTGATTTGAATAAGGACGGCTACGGTGATTTTCTATTGTCAGCCGGGACCTTCCTCTCGGGCAGATCGCTGGACAGTGGAACGGTCTACGTGGTATTGGGACAAAAAACCTATCCAGCCCAGCTAAGTCTGACCGGCCTTAATGGCGTCAATGGATTTCGCATTGAGGGGATTGCCGATGGGGACAATGCCGGTCGCTCGGCAGCGGCCGCCCAGGATGTGAATGGCGACGGTCACGGCGATCTCATCATCGGCGCGCCTTATGCCGCGGGCCATAAGGGGGAAGCGTATATCGTGTTCGGCCGCGCGTCCTTTCCTGCGGTGGTGAACCTGAAAGATCTCAACGGGCAGACAGGAGTACGCCTGATCGGCGACCAGGCCAACGGCGAGGCCGGAACGGCCGTCGGCGCGGCAGACGTAAATGGCGATGGCTTGCAAGATGTCTTAGTCGGCGCGTCCCTCGCCGGTGCCGGCAGCGCCCGCTTTGCCGGTATGACCTATGTCATTTTCGGGCGATCCACATTTGAGGCCTCGCTATCTCTCGGCGCGTTAGGCTCCGGCGGGCTGCGGTTCGATGGCGCGGTCGGCGGCGATCAGTCAGGTCAGACGCTCGACGGCGTGGGAGACTTTNATGGCGACGGCTATGACGAATTCCTCATCGGCGCGCCAAATGCCGGGCCGGGCGTGAAATCTGACGCCGGGTTCGTCTATTTAGTCCAAGGCGGGTCTACGCTGGGCATCAGTTTACCGGTCACGCATTCGGGCACGCCCGGCGACAACATGATGGCCGGCACGGCTGCAANTGACGTNATGCTCGCNCATCGCGGCAACGATCAGGCCANNTCCGGGGCGGGCAACGACGCGCTTAAGGGCGGGGCCGGGAATGACACCCTCAACGGCGGGCCGGGGGCGGACCGNATTATCGGCGGCNCNGGGCAGGACACGGCTTCATACGCTGGTTCCTCCGCCGGTGTATCGGTCAATCTGTTCACCGGCGTTGCCGCCGGTGGAGACGCCGACGGAGATACATTAGCATGCATTGAGGGAATAATCGGTTCGGGGGCGGCGGACACACTAACCGGTAATAGCAGAAACAACGCGCTGACCGGCGCTGGTGGCGATGACGTGCTGGCCGGAGGCCTTGGAAACGACGCATTCAAATATGGCCCAGGGAGCGGCAACGACACGATCAGNGATTTCACGCCCGGCCCCCAAAGCCCTGATATNCTCGATTTCNCGGATTACGCGGGCNTCGACGGCGTGGGGGATATTTCTCTGAAGTCGCAAGGGGTTGACACGCTACTCACTCTGCCAGGGGGCGAGACTATTCTCCTCAAAGGGGTATCGCCCAGTTCGCTACATGCCGATGATTACCGCTTTATGGGCGCTCCGCTGGCCAACCCCGACCACTTCAGCACACCGGCCAACAGCGAGCTGAAAGTCAACGCGCCTGGCGTGTTGGGTAACGACGAAAACCAACTGACCGGCCAGCTGACGGCCGTTCTCGTCGACGGTCCGGCGCATGGCAAAGTGATCCTTCAAAGCTCAGGCGCTTTCACCTACACGCCGGATAAGGAGTTCGTCGGCAGCGATGGGTTTACTTATCAGGCNAGTAATGGACACCTCTCCAACGCGGTNCAGGTGACGATCGAGGTCACGCCCTTGCCGCCGGTGGCCGNAGATGATGCCTACGTGGTAGCGCTGGGAGAATCGCTCTCGATCGCTGCGCCCGGCGTGCTGGCCAACGATCAGACATCCGGCTCGCTCTCTCTCCAGGCGATCCTGGTCGAGGAGCCGGTCGACGGCATATTGCAACTCAAAAGTGANGGTTCGTTTACCTATACCCCTTCCATCGACTATGNCACGCAGGACAGCTTTGTCTATCAGGCGAGCAACGTCCTCCTCTCGAATACGGCCACGGTCACAATTACGATTGTCGATCCGGACGGGCCGCCCGTCGCCGCCGACGACGTGTATGAACTCGGTGTCGATGAGATCCTTACTGTGCCNGCTCCGGGGGTTTTGGGCAACGACGTCAATCCTCTTACCGGAACGATGACGGCCAAGCTGGCCGGCAAGCCCGCGCACGGCTCGCTGACCCTGAACGCCGATGGCGGGTTTGTTTATCGTCCCACGGCCGGATTCGTCGGCCAGGACACCTTCACCTACCAGGCCGATAACGGGCAGTTGTCGGAAATGGCCACCGTCACCCTGAAGATCGCCGCCGCGCCAGAACAGGGACAGCAGATCATGCTACCCATCATATTGGGGAAATAGGTGGAGGAGCGAAAAACTTGGCAGGGTTAGGACAGGTGCGCGGCCGAGCCGTTCGCCCCATTGCCCAATACTTTCAGGTCGATCGGACCGGCCGGTTGGACTCCCGGCCGGTACATTAACCTCGATTGGCCGAGCAGCGCGTCCCACACGTCNCCCANNGAATCGGCCAGCGCCACCGGCCGGTTGAGTTGATTGGCGATNTCTTGGGGGGATAGATTATCGAGCGAGATGGTATCGGGGTGGTCGAACATCACCCGCGGAAGAACGACCAGCTCGCCGACGCCGGCCACGTGCAATTGATTCAACACGTCGGCGCCGTTTAGCAAGCCGGCGACCGTGATGGATTCGCCCAGGCGCTCGTTGCGAATCTCCACAACGCTGACGGCGCAGCCCGTCAATTCGGCAAACTCGGCCGCTTTCTGCCGCAGCATAGGCGCGAAGAGGGCGGCCGTGGCTAGCGTAACCGCCNGTGGGGCTGGCTTGGAATCTGTGGCAGCGATCTCTTCCTTTACGTCGGCCCAGTCGTCCAGAAAGGCGCGCACCATGCCCAGGCCATTTTCGTGCAGCTCGTGTCCGTCGTAATCCTCTAACTGGGGCACTTCGCGCCCGGTCACGAGATACCACTCGTCCGTGAGATAAACGAAGCGGATGCCGAATCGCTCCAGGAATTCGGGCTGCAACGCTTCGACGTAACTCAACGTGGCGGCGGCTTCCTCAGCTGTGTGTGGCCGCATTCCATACTTGTGGAACTTGGTCAGACCGACCGGCACGACGCTGACCGACAGGACGCCACCCAGGCCGTCTTCGGGCCACAGCGAAGCCAATTCGCGCACTGATTGCGCCAGCCACTCGCCATCGTTGAAACCGGGNACGATCACCAGTTGGGCNTGAACCTCGATGTGACGTTCGGCCAGCCAGCGCAATTGCTCCATGATGTCGCCGGCATTTGGATTGCGCAAGAAGCGGCGGCGCATTTCCGTATCCGTCACGTGGACGGAAATGTACAGCGGCGACAATCGCATTGTCTCAACGCGCCACCAGTCGTGGTCGCTCAGGTTCGTCAGGGTNACGTAGTGGCCGAACAAGAAGGAGTAGCGGTAATCATCGTCCTTGATGTAGAGCGTGCGCCGGNACTTGGGGCCCATCTGCANGACAAAGCAAAATTCACAGAGATTGTTGCAGCGCCGGATGTCGACGTCGAACGTCGGATGGGCGAACTCCAGGCCCAGCGACTGNTCATAATCGCGCTCGGCCTCGAAGACCAGGATCTCCCCGTCGCGCCGCACCACCAGCTCCAGTTCTTCTTCGGCGGCGTAAAACTGGACATCGATGATGTCTTCGACAGCCTGATCGTTGATCGCCAGTAGCTCATCGCCTGGTTGCAGACCCGCCTCGTCGGCCACGCTGCCCGGCTCGATGCCTNTGATCCGACCGCCTGAAAAGGTGAGCGGGTCGATTTCCTGGAACAGCGCCATCAGTTGCTTCCTTCCGCCTGGATGTGATTCAGGAGAGACATGATTTCCACCATCACCTCTTCGGCCGTGCGGCCGGTGGTATCGATGCGGATCGCGTCGTGCGCCGGCCGCAGGGGCGAATGCTTGCGGCTGCTATCGATATTGTCGCGACGAACCACATCGGCCAGGATCGTCTCGTAGTCGTCATCCTGTCCCTGGCGCAGGCGATCGAGATGACGACGGCGCGCTCTTTCCTCGGGCGAGGCGGTGATGAAGAGTTTGAGCGCGGCATCGGGCATGACAACCGTGCCAATATCGCGGCCGATCATGATCACGCGTCCGCGCCGGCCGACGGCGCGCTGGCGCNTCACCATCTCGGCCCTTACCTCNGGGTAAGTGGATATCTGGGATACGGCCGCGTCCACTTCGGGCAGGCGCAAATCCCAGGTCACGTCGATGCCATCCAGCAAGACTGTATAATGCCGGCCGTCGGTCTCGTCCGCCAGCGGTAGAATGTCGAGATCGCAATCGGCTGCCAGCCGAACGACGGCTTCCTCATCGTCGGGGCTAATGCCGTGGCGAATCGCAGCCAGCGTCAGAGCGCGATACATGGAACCGGTATCCAGGCACAAATAGCCCAGTCGCTGGGCCAGCATCAGGCCGATGGTCGACTTGCCGGAAGCCGCCGGGCCGTCGATTGTGATCACGTCGGGTAAATGATCAGGCTGCACGGGTTTCCCTCTTGCTATTTGGGTGTTGGGCTTGCCGCGAAGGCTTGTTTTTNATGCCCTGTCCGGAAGAGGCTGGCGCCGTAAGAACGCTCTGTTTAAGCTCGTTCACTTCGCGCTCCGTAAGGTATCGCCACTGGCCCGAGGGCAGGTCGCCCAATGCCAGAGGCCCTATCCTTTCCCGGATGAGGCGTCGCACGGGGTGGCCCAGGGCCGCGGCGATACGACGAATCTGGCGCTTGCGCCCCTCGCGCAGGATAATCCGCAAGCGAGTGGAGTCTGGCGACCGCTCGACAACTTCGATCGGCGCCGGAGCGGTTATGCGGCCGTCCAAAATTATGCCGCGCCGCCACTGATCCAGCGCCCGCTCCGATATGTTGCCATCGACGGTGACGTCATACACTTTCTCGTGGCCGTAGCGGGGGTGAGTCAGCCGGTGAGCGAGCGCGCCATCATTGGTCATCAACACCAGCCCCTCGCTTGGCTTATCGAGGCGGCCGACCGGATAGATGTGGTGCTCTCCCTCGATGTCGATCAGGTCGCGGACGGTCGTTCGCCCTTCCTCCATCTCGTCTTCGAGCGATGAGATGACGCCTCGCGGCTTGTTCAAGGCAATGTAGATAAGACCAGCATTTGCCGCGCCGGCGCTCTCGGCGAACAGGGGGCGGCCATCCACCTCGATCCGTTGGCGAGTGGGATCGGCCTTGTCACCCAGCTTGGCAACCCGGCCGTCGACCGTAGCGCGCCCCTCGCTGATGATGATTTCACACGAACGACGCGAGCCCAGGTTGGCCCGCGCCATTAACTTTTGCAATCTTTCTTCCACGTCATTACTCGCTCAGCCAATCCCGCCCGGCTCATTCCGGCCATTGGGCAGGCTTGATTACTCTTCTTCCTCGTCCAGTGGCGGCATGTCTGTCAGCGCGCTCAAGCCGAAGGATTGCAAGAAGTCGGGTGTCGTGCCGTAGAGGATGGGGCGNCCGGGCTTTTCCAGGCGGCCGACCTCCTCGATAAGNCCTTTGCTCAGCAANGAACGCAATGCGCCATCGGAGTTCACCCCGCGCAGCTGGTCGATCTGCGGGCGGGTGGCTGGCTGTAAGTAGGCCACAATTGCCAGCACTTCCAGAGCCGCCTGGCTCAAGCGGGAAGTAAGTTCCAACCCCAGGAATCGCTCGACGGCGGCGCTCGCCTCCGCGGCCGTGGTCAATTGAACCAACCCGCCCNCGCTCCACTGCAAGCGCAGCCCCCGCGTTCCATACTCCGCGTCCAACTCCCGCAGCAGTTCCTGCACCTTGGCCGGCGTCATCTCAAGGGCAGTCGCCAGCCGCGCGGGCGAAACCGGCCCGCTGGCGACGAACAACAAACTTTCGAGCAACATGAGTGGGGTCGCGGCCGTGGCTGACCCAGTCAATTGAGATGATTCGGACATGAATATTCAAAATCCGGCGGCTGGCCCATCAAACAGGACAACCAGCCGCCAACAGGATATTATACCGATAATATCACATCCTTTCCCTTAAGGAACGTATCATGTCAAAACCCTTACAGTATGCCGACGACAATCGGCAGGCACACCTGGCTGAGTTAATCGATTTTTTGCGCATTCCCAGCGTCAGCACGCATGCCGCGCGGGACGCCGATACGGCCGCGGCCGCGTCGTGGCTGGCCCGGGCCATGACGACCGCCGGGCTGGAAAACGTGCGCGTTATTCCCACCAACCGTCNCCCGCTCGTCTATGCCGACTGGCTCCACGCCGGCGCGGATTCCCCCACGGTTCTCGTGTATGGCCACTACGCCGTCCAGCCCGCCGNGCCNTTTGAACTCTGGGAAACGCCGCCATTTGAGCCGACGATTCGTGAGGAATACCTCTATGCCCGGGGGTCGTCCGATGACAAGGGGCAGGTCTATATTCACGTCAAGGCNGTCGAGGCCTATTTGCGNACGGTNGGCCGATTGCCGGTCAATGTCAAGTTCATTGTCGANGGTGAAGAAGAGATAGGCAGCCGNAATCTGCACGAATTTATACCGGTNAATCGCGATCTNTTGACCGCTGATTCGGCGCTNGTTTCGGACACGGCGATGCTAAGTCCCACTCAGCCGGCCCTGGTCTACGGCTTGCGCGGCAACTGTCACGTTCAACTCGATATCATCGGCCCTTCCCGCGATCTCCACTCCGGCACTTACGGCGGCGGCATCAACAATCCACTCAACGTCCTGGGGCATCTTCTGGCCCAACTCAAGGACGAACGCGGCCACATCATGATTCCCGGATTCTACGACCGCGTGCGGCCGCTAACGCTGGAAGAACGGGAGTTGCTGGCCAATTTTCCGTTGAATGAATCCGATTGGCTACGCGAAGCCGGCGCACCTGAACTGTGGGGCGAGCCTGAGTATTCCCTCGTCGAACGAATCAGCGCCCGCCCCACCCTCGACGTGACCGGTATGTACGGCGGCTACACCGGCGAAGGAACAAAAACGGTGCTTCCGTCTCGTGCTCATGCCAAGATTTCCATGCGTCTCGTCCCGGACCAGGCACCGGCNGAGATCATTCTCTTGTTCGAGCAATTTGTACGCTCCNTNCTGCCNCCCAGCGTAACGGTGGAATTNCACCACTCCGGNGGCGCGCGGGCGGCGCTGGTGGATCGGAATACAGCGCCCATGCGCGCTGCCGCGGCTGCCTATGAAGCGACTTACCAGCGGCCGGCCGTATTTATGCGCGAAGGGGGATCGATTCCCGTGGTCAACCAGTTCGAAGCCGATCTCGGGCTGCCCACGGTGCTGATGGGCTTTGGCTTGCCGGGTGACCGTATTCACTCGCCCAATGAGCGCTTCTACATNCCCAACTTCTTCAAGGGTATTGAGACGAGNATTCGCTACCTGGAGCTTCTGAGAAACGCCGCCTAGCATCCATGACGCTGATTTTTGTCGCCGTGCTGGCGGCTCTCCTGGTTGCTTTCGCCCTGTGGGGCAAGCGTAAGCGACAGAGGCTGGTCAACACCATCGAGGTTGTGACTCTGCCTGCCGTCGCCGCCAGCCGATTGGGCAACCAGCGTGATATCANGGTGTTCCTGCCGCCACGCTACCACGAGCGGCACGACGAACGGTTCGAAGTTCTCTACATCAACGATGGCCAGGAATACGACGCGCTCAACCTGCGCGACACGCTGGCCCAACTGTCAAATGCCGGGCGCATCAAGCCGATCATTGCCGTCGCCATCCCGACTAACGAGAACCGTCTGCATGAATATGGGACGGCCGTGGCCATCAACCAACTCGGCCTTGGCCTCCTTGCCCCGGCCTACACCCACTTTCTCGTGGATGAACTGATGCCGATTATTGACGGCACTTTTCGCACCAAGCCGGGGGCCGGTCTGCTCGGCGTGTCGTTGGGCGGGCTCTCGGCCTTCGACATCGCCTGGAATCATCCTGAGTTGTTCGCGGTGGTGGGGATCATGTCCGGCAGCTTCTGGTGGCGCGCGAGGAATGAGGAAGAAATGATCGATGCCGGCGAGCGAATTGCGCACTCGCTGGCGCGCCGGGCAACCCAGCCGCCGCCATTTCGCTTTTTCTTCGAAGCCGGTACCAGAGACGAGGTGGGCGACCGCGACAGTGATGGCGTGATTGACGCCATACAAGACACGAAGGAGTTGATCGAGGCGCTACAGGCCGCGGGCTGCGGCGCCGACCAGATCACCTACGTTGAAGTGGCCGGCGGGCGCCACGACTTCGAGACGTGGGCGCGGGTTCTGCCCGTCTTTCTGGAATGGGCCTTTAGCCCCGCGCAGGCCCGGCAAAAAGAATCAGGGTCGTCCGGTTATCGCCGGCCTCAGTGATGACCCAGAAGCGCAGGTCGCCCACAGTGTAGGCCGAGACAATGGCATCCAGGCCANCCAGCGTATGGGCCTTATTGGCCAATCCGCGGTCCGGCAACCAGCCCAGGTCGTTCGCCAACAGGCCTTCATCCACATCCAGTTCATAGAACTCGCCGTAGTCGCCATAGTCACCCGACGCATGCCGATCCAGAAGTTCGCCTATCTCATCGTTGTGGAGGCGTGTTGAGACGCCAGTGGTGATGATGATCTGGCCCAGATCGATCAGGCGGCCGCCGGCGGCATAGGGCGCGGCCTCATTGGCGACGTCGTCGGTCTCTGACAATCTGTAGAACCCGATGTCACGGCTATATCCCAGATCGGCGTAAGGGATAAACTCGCCGCTATCGAACGCCACGCCGATTTCATCGCCTCGCACGCCGGGCCGGGGAATGGCATCCAGGTCGCGATTGCGGCCGAAAAATAACTTGCGCGCTTCATCCGCTACCACGCGAACAATATGGGGCTTTTCCATCGTACCATTGCCTCCGTTCCGCTACACGCCTTGTCGGTATTCCCTCANATCGACCACCAATCCGTTTGGATAAATCTATTGTAAACGGCGGGAGGCGCATGTGGGGAAAATTCTACGGAGTTTTCACAGATCTGATAATGACGCGGGGGAGCCGATAATGTGGGCGAACGTGATGCGGCATATGACATTCTGCTTTCGAAAGCCATGACTTTATATACGTGACAGGCGATGAAAAGGGGTGTAGTCTGGATGATAGGGAAAGTCTACACCAGCCCCGGCAATGAAATGAGGGGGGGACAATCCCATGGACCCATTGGTAAAAAAGCCTCAACGCGCTATGCTAGATTCGGAACGATTTCCGGATATATTGCCTCGCCCGGCGGCGTCGGATCAAACGCAAATATTCACCCGATCGACGGCGCGCATCAGAACACCGGGCCGATTAACCCTCGTCAGGCATCGAGGGACCAAACCCACTATTAAGCGACAGGAGCGAACATGGCCAGCCTGACTGATCTCCACCAATTAGGTCAATCGACCTGGTTGAACTATCTACGCAACAGTTTCATACGCTCCGGCGAATTGGCCGACCGCGTGAAATTGGGCATTCAAGGGGTGACAGCCAACGCCCAGGTTTACGAAAGGGCCATCGCCGGGAGCAGCGACTACGATATGGCTATCCGTCGCGCGATGGGCGAGGGCAAACCGGCGCGCCTGATTCATCAGTCGCTTATGGTTGATGACATCCAGCGCGCGGCCGACNCGCTCCATCCCGTGTTCGAAGAGACCAACCGGTATGATGGCTTCGTCAGCTATGAAGTCGACCCAGCCATCTTTAGCGATCCGACAACCGCAGTCGCCGGCGTGCGGCATATCTCGCACCTGATTGACCGTTACAACGTNATGGTTGAGGTGCCGGCGACCCATATTGGCGTCGAGACGATTCGAGCGCTTGTGGCCGACGGGGTGTCCGTCAACGCCACGCACCTTTTTTCGGTAAACGACTTTGAGCGAGTGGCCCAGGCCTACATCGAAGGTNTGGCACAGTACATCAGCAGCCACAGCGTTTGGCGCACCACACCCACTGCCGTGGCATCCTTTTCATTAAGCCCCATCGACGCGGCCGTGGATGCGGCCCTTGCCCGGCGTAACCATCGGGAACTATCCGGGAAAACCGCCATCGCCCTCGCCAAGGCACTCTATCAGCGCTATCGGGAAATATTTAGTGGCGCGGAATGGGAGAAGTTGGCCGCGAAGAGCGCACGTCCCATGCGGCCGAAATGGACGCGAGTGACGCCCCACGACTTTCAAAATCGCGCGGATTATTATGTCAATAATCTCATCGGTCGTGACACGATCATCACCTTTTCCCCGCTGGCTTTGAACACATTCCTTCATTCGACCCGGGTAACGGAAACGCTCGCTCATGAGCTGGATGCCGCCCAGACCCACCTGGCGGAGTTGGCGCGTCTCGGAATTGACGTTGAGGCGATAGCCGGCACGCTCCAGCGGGAGCATTTGGCCGCGTCGGATCGGCGCTTCCATTCGCTTGTCGAGGCGGTCATGAAAAAGCGGGACGAACTGGACAAGGAATGGCGCGCGTCATCGTGGACTCTGGGAAATGACGAGCAGAGCGTCGAGGCCGGCTTGCA
>JAACJX010000141.1 GCA_014237545.1 Ardenticatenia bacterium
AACGGCGTGCCCGGGTCGCTCATGCTCAGCGGCACGATGGCCTGGCCCCGGAGGTAGCCCTCGGCGTCGATGGCGCAACTGGTAACGTGACCGATGACCTTGCCGCGGCGATCGCGCACCGGGTCGCCCGTCTCCGGCCGGCGCACGCCCTTCTCGTTCATGCGGAAGCGAACGATCACGCGGTCGCGACTTTCCTCGTGCTCCACGAAGGCGCGGCGGCCGATGAAGAACGGCTTCCACGTCTTGACGAAGCTGCCGAAACCGGCGTCGGCCGGGTTCAGGTTGTGCGCCCCGGCCCTCTCGTGGCCGTAGAGCGGCAGGCCGGCCTCGGTCCGCGTGCTATCGCGCGAGGCCAGCCCGCACGGCTTCAGGCCGAACGGCTCGCCCGCGGCCAGCAGCGCGTTCCACAGGGCCACGGCGCGGTCGGGGTGAATGAACAGCTCGTAGGCTATCCGCTCGCCGGTGTAGCCGGTGCGCGAGATGATCAGGTCGAAGCCGCCGGGATTGGCGCGCATGACGCCCGCCCAGGGCAGCGCCTTCAGTCGCTTGGCGAAGGCCGGGTCGTTGCCGGCCAACGCGTTCAGGATGTCGGCCGAGCGCGGGCCTTGCAGGGCGATATCCACCCGGCAATCGGCTCCGTGTTGCGGGTCGCGCAGGTCGCGCAAGGCGGCCGGGTGCTGCACCCGCGCCCACGGCCGGTCGGCGTCGATCATCACCCGCCCATCGTTGACCGCGGTGAGCCAGGCCCAGTCCTTGTCGTGGTTGGAAGCGTTGACGACGACCAGGTAATTATCGGCCTCGACGCGGTAGACCATCAGGTCGTCGATGACCGAGCCGTCGGGCATCAGGAAATGGCTGTATTGGGACTCGCCGACGGCCAGCGTCGACACGTCGTTGCCGGTGACGATCTGAAGGAACTCCAGCGCGTGGGGGCCGCTGGCGTCCAGGACGCCCATGTGGCTGACATCGAACAGGCCGGCCGCCTCGCGCACGGCGGCGTGCTCCTCGCTGACGCTGGTATACCAGACCGGCATGTCGTAGCCGGCAAAGGGGACCATGCGCGCGCCCAGCGCCTTGTGGGTCTCGTGCAGATTCGTCACCAGGAGTGGTGGATCGACCGGCTCTTGCCAGGCGAACGGCGGCAGAGGCATAACCGTGACGGGGCGGCGCTCGCGGCCGATGAAGTAAGGCTTGCTGTCGGCATAGCGCTCACCGTCGGCGCCCATCTCCTCGCTGCGCAAGATGGACGCGGCGCGCGAGAGAGCATTGCCGACCACGTCGCCGAGGCCGGCCGGCACCACCTGGGCCACGATCGGGCCGGGCATGCGGGCGTATACGTCGTCGAACTGGACGTAGCCATCAGACAGGGCTTGCAGCCATTCGGCTCCTTCGGCCGCATCCTCTTCCCGCTCGAACTGGAGCACAAACTGATCCGCGGCCACGCGCCGCGCAGTCGCGTCGAGGTCCATGTCGGGGCCGAACAGGTGGGTCAGTTGCGACTCGCCATCGGCCAGCGCGGCCACGTCGCTGGTAAGGGCATAGTTGAGGAACGTCAGCGCTTCGGGGCCGCGAACGACCACATCCAGCCCTCCGGCCGGAGCCGGGACGTGGCGCAATTGGCGCACGATCTCCCGGCCGCGCTTCAGCGCCCGGTAATCCACCCGCGCCCGCAACTCCCGCTTGCCGCCGGTGGCGACGTGGATGTACGGCCGTGCGCCTTTGAGCACGGTGGCGATGGCCTCGGCCAGCAGGTCGACCTCCGCCGGACCAAAGCCCAACTGGCTGATCCAGACCGTACCCATGCGGATGCCGGTGGGCGAGAGCGCGCCCTTGTCGCCGGGGATGGTGTTGCGGTTGACGACGATCCCGGCCACGTCGAGGATGCGCGAGCCCATGTCGCCGGTCAGGTGCGCGCCGTCGGGCGCGTCGCCGTGCTTGACGCTCTTGGTGTCGATCAGCAAGAGATGGTTGTCGCTGCCGCCGCCGACCACGCGAATGCCGTGCGCCTGCAATTGCTGGGCCAGACGGCGGGCGTTGTCGACAATGCGCTGCTGCAGGGCGCGAAACTGGTCGGTATTGGCCAGCTTCAGGGCCACGGCCAGCGCGGCGATGGTGTTGACGTGGGGGCCGCCCTGCTCGCCGGGGAAAACGGCGCGATCGAGCTTGCGGGCCAGGTCGCGCCGGTGGGTCATCAACATGGCCCCGCGCGGGCCGCAGAGGCTCTTGTGCGTGGTCGTGGAGACGACGTCGGCGATGCCGATGGGGCTGGGATGGACGCCCGCCGCCACCAGGCCGGAGATGTGGGCGATGTCGGCCAGCAGGTAAGCACCCACCTTATCGGCGATCTCGCGGAAACGCTTCCAGTCGATGATTCGGGGGTAGGCCGAGTAGCCGGCGACGATGATCTGCGGCTTGGCTTCNAGCGCCGTCCGCTCGATGGCGTCGTAGTCCAGCTCTTCCGTCTCCGGATCGACGAAGTAGGGGACGCCCTTGTACACCTTGCCGGAACGGTTGACGGGCGAACCGTGGGTCAGGTGACCGCCGTCGTTGAGGTTGAGGCCCAGGATGGTGTCGCCGGGCTGGAGCAGGGCGGTGTAGACGGCGCTGTTGGCCGGCGCCCCGCTCAGCGGCTGGACGTTGACGTAGAGATTGTCGGGGCTGATGCCGTTGGCGGCGAAGAGCTCGGCCGCGCGACGGCGGGCCAGCGCCTCGATAATGTCCGCGTTTTCCACGCCCTTGTAGTAGCGGGGATCGCTGTAGCGGCGGTAATGGGCCAGCTCCATGTCAATGTCGGTGATCTCCGCTTCGGTCTGCCGGCGACTCTCTTCGCGCGGGTATCCCTCAGCGTAAATGTTGCCGAAGGTGCTGCCCAACGCCTCGACCACGGCTTCCGGGGCTTCGCTTTCGCTGGCGATCAGGATGATCGTCGAGGCTTGGCGAGCGTCTTCACGGTCGATAATCGCCTTGACCGCTGAATCCAGCTCGGCCATTGACCCGCGAAAGATAAAATCATCACTCATAGTTGTACCTCCACCGACCGCATGGTGCGTCGAATTCGCCATTCGCCGGCCTGCGGTCGCTTCCAGATTTGCGCAAAATGCTGTTAAGGGGAAATGTCGGGTTTTGATTGGTAGAACCGCCGGGTAGGCGTGGTAAATGGCAACCCGGCGGGCAGCCGCCCGTAATTAGCTGGATTGTAACACAAGGAATTGGGGCGACAATTTATCTTCTCCTACCGTCAGAGGAATGAATAATAGGCACAGATAACACGGATCACGTGGATGAACACGGATAAAGGAGCGCGAGGAAGCGCCGGCCGGCCTCTGTTCGCGGCCAGGCTTCCTTGCCCAGCCGCATGGGTAATTTTCAGTGTCGCGAAAGTTAGCGAGATTCGTGTCCTCCGCGGTCCATTCATCTTTCTATCCGAATATGCGATTGACCCTTCCTCCGTTATAATGCCAGCGATCATGAAGAACATGGACGCCGCCGACGAAAACCCATTGCGTGACCAGCGTCTTGTCATCTTCGGCCTCGGGCTGATGGGCGGCTCGCTGGCGATGGCGTTGCGCGGGCAGGTGGGCGACCTGGTGGCCGTGGAGCGCCAGCCCGACACCCGCCAGCTGGCCTTGCGCCAGGGCCTCGTCAGCGCGGCCGTCGAAGACCTCTCCGCCGTCCCGCGACCTGTCGACCTGCTGGTGCTGGCCGCGCCGGTGCGCGTCATTCTGGACACGCTCGGCCGCCTGCCCGCNCTGCTGCCGGACGGGTGCGCCGTACTCGACCTGGGCAGCACCAAGCGCGCGATCGTGAACGCCATGGACGCGCTGCCGGAGCCGTTCGCTGCCATCGGCGGCCATCCGATGTGCGGCAAGGAGACGTCCGGGNTGNCCTCGGCCGCGGCNGACCTGTATCGCGGCCAGACGTTCTTTCTTTGCCCCTCGCGCCGCGCGACGCCCGCATTGGAGCGGACGGCGCTGGCCCTCATCGAGGCCATCGGCGCGCGCCCGGCATTCGTTGACGCCGCCGCCCACGACACGGCCGTGGCTGCTGTCAGCCATCTGCCGGCGCTGCTGGCGGCGGCGCTGATGCGCGTGGCTGGCGGGGAGCGCCTGTGGGCAGCTAGCGGCCCCGGTTTCCGCGANACGTCGCGGCTGGCCGGCTCGGACCCGCGCATGATGCTCGACATCTTGCTGACCAATCGCGAGGCCGTGCTCGCTGCCCTGGCGAGCTATGAAAACGAGCTGGCGGCCGCGCGCCGGGCGCTGGAGCAGGGGGATGAGGCGGCATTGATCGAGTGGCTGGCCGCCGCCCAGGTAAATTACGCCGCCTATCGCCGACACAAGTCGGCTGAGTATTTGCTACCAATTAAACCCGCCGCCGGGCAACCGGGTAAAATTGCCTGATACATGGCCCGTGGCTATAATGCCGCGTGCACGTGCCTTATAGGTAGTGTTTTATGTCTAGCCAATCGCGTGATCCTCGTCGCAATTCCGGCGTCAAGCTTCCGGCATGGGCCCTTCTGTTGCTGATAGGAGCAGGCCTCCTGCTGCTGATCCTGAGCTCGGTCTGGCTTTTCCGCACCGTTCGCGGTCTGGCCGCCATTCCGGACAGCACCGGCGGCGGCTTCAATCCCGTGCCCGGCCAGGCCGACCCCGGGCAAACCGCGCCCGACGTGCAGGCCGGGACGCTCGTCGCGCCCGGCGGGCAAACCGAGCCCGCGGCCATGCCCAGCTGGTCGGGCGTCGAGCGGGTCAATATCCTGCTGTTAGGGGTGGACCTGCGCTGCGACGAGGAAGGGCCGACCCACAGCGACACGATCATCGTCGCCACTATCGACCCCGTCAGCCAATCGGCCGCGCTGCTGTCGCTGCCGCGCGACCTGTGGGTGGAGATCCCCAACTTCGGCGTCAATCGCATCAACCAGGCCTACTTCCTGGGCCAGGCCTACGAACTGCCGGGCGGCGGCGCGGCGCTGGCCGTGGACACCGTCGAGGCGTTCCTCGGCGTGCCGATTGACTACTACGTGGCCGTTGACTTCAAGGCTTTCGTCGATTTCGTCGATCTCATGGATGGCATCGTTGTTGACGTGCCGGAGCGCATCGAGGACCCCAACTATCCCGATAATTGCTACGGCTATGACCCGTTCACCATTGACGCCGGGCGGCAGCGCCTCGACGGCGCGACGGCGCTCAAATACGCGCGCACCCGCGTCACCTTTGGCGGCGACGTCGACCGCGCTGCCCGCCAGCAGCAGGTCATCATGGCCGTGCGCGAACAGGCCACCCAACTCAATACGCTGCCCCAACTGCTGCTCAGCGCGCCACAGCTGTGGCAATCGTTCCAGGACAATGTCGATACCGACCTGGAGCTGAACGAGGCGCTGCAACTGGCCAACCTGCTGCGCAATATCCCGGCCGGCAGCATCCGCAACGTGGTGCTCGACTATAGCTACGTCTACAACGATACGACGTTCGACGGCCAGCAGGTGCTGGTGCCGCTGCGCGACGAAGTCCGCGCCCTGCGCGACGAGTTGTTCGCGCCGCCGGCCGTCCCGACGCCGGTCATCGAACAGCTGCCGACGGTCATCACGATGGAAGAGGCGCGGGTGGCCGTATTCAACGGCACGCCCACTTTCGGGCTGGCGGCCGACACCCAGGCATACCTCTTGCGGCAAGACGTGAACGTCACCGAGATCGGCAACGCTGANTCTTCCACCTACTCGACNACCCAGATCATCGATTACGGTTCCCATCCGGGCACCGTGCAATATCTTGTCCAATTGATGAACATCCCCCCGCTGAATGTGAGCACGGGCACCAACCCCGCGGGCGAATTCGACGTCCTTATCATTTTGGGCAACGACTGGCAAATCCCCTAGGACGCCGGTCCCATGCTGAAGCGCGACGCGTCTTATCTGGTCCTGGGAATCCTGATCACCGCCGTCGCTTCCTGTCGCCCGCCCAGCGAAAACCCACTGGCGACGATCGAGCNGGAATGGGTGGAAGACTCACCCGCCGCCAGTACGGGGCCGCCGGCCGAGTCGTCCATCGCGCCGGCCACCGAGCCGCCGCGTCCCTCGCCCCTGCCCACGCTGGAAGCGTGGCAACCGCTCGGCAGCGCCCGCGCCGGCCTGTCGCTGGCCATCCCTCCGACGTGGATTGACCTGACCGACCACGTCAACACCCCGGCTTTGGGCAACCGGCTGGGCATCAATCTCGTTTTCGCCGCTGACTCGGAGCGCGCCGGCCGCAGCTTGCTGGCCGGGAAGTCGTTCGCCAGCGGCGCATACGTCTCCGGCCTCATCGTCAGCCCGCCCGCCGCGACGGCCGATCCGGGCGGCGCGCTGCTCGAATTGCTGGCGGCCGCCGCGCCGTCGGCCGTGCGGCTCACGGAAATCGCCCCCATCGAGTCGGCCAACGGCGTTGCCGGGCTTGTTGTCGACGTCGGCGACGGCCCGATCGGCCTCACCATCCCCGACCCCATCGACTTGCGCACCCGTGTGGCCCTCTTCATGCCCCACGCAGCGGAAGACGAAACGCCCGCGCCGTGGATCGTTCTGTTGTTCAGCGCGTCCGCCGGCCGCTGGCCACAACACGTCGAATCGTTCGACCGGATGCTGGCCTCGGTCAGCGTCTACGACACGCGGGGCGGCGCGAAAGCGCCGGCAGCCGACGCGGCGCTGCGCGGCGAACTGGCAACCGACCGCGACGACGTTGCGGCCAATCTGGAGAGCGGCGTCAACGATCTATGGACGTTCAACACCGCCGGCGGCCGCTACGCCACGATCGTCCTGCAGCCGGAAGAGCCCCGCCTCGACCTGGGCCTGACGCTGTGGGGGCCGGACCGCCAAACGGTGGCNCGGGTCGATANCGGATTCGAGGGAGTGACGGAATCGGCGACCGANGTGTGGCTGGCCGAACCGGGCGTGTANATCATCGAGGTGGGCGAGTTCGCCCGAGGGGGCGGCCGCTACTCGCTCTCGCTGCGCCTGGATGATCAGCCGCAATTCGGCGGCGGGGGAACCATCGCCTTCGGCCAGGCTGTCGACGCCCGCTTGCCGGCCAACGGGCAGCACCGCTGGGTGTTCTCCGGCAGCGCGCGGCACCGCGTCAGCATTGTGGTCGAGCCGGCCGCGCCGACCTTTGACGCCATCGTGGACCTGTACGGACCGGATGAGGAGNTGCTGCTGTCGCTGGATGAGGGGTTCAGCGGCGATCCCGAACTGATATCCGGCTTCGTGCTGCCCGCGGCCGGCGAGTATAGCATCGCCGTGCGGAGCTTTTCACCCCAGGGCGGCCCCTACACGGTCTCCCTGGACGAGGGCGGCCAGCCCATCGCCAACTTCTACGACGCCGGCGACNTGGCCTACGGCAGCGTGCAGCAGGAGTCCTTGCAGCGTCAGGAAGCCCAGGCNTGGTTCCTTCAGGGCCGGGCCGGCGACCACGTGCTGATCCGCGTGACGCCGCTGGGCGGCAATCTCGACCTCGACGTCTGGTTGCTGGATAATAACGTCGAGCGCGTGGCCGCGGCCGACGAATTTGCCGCGGGCGAGCCGGAGACCATCGAGCGGACGCTGGGCGCCGACGGCCAGTACATCGTCCTGGTGCGCGACTTCAACGGCGAGCCGGGCGAGTACGAGATCGCGCTGGGGGCCGCGCCGGCGGCCACGCCCGACGCCGCGGGCGCGCTGGCATATGGCGACGCCATCATCGGCACGGTCGCGCCGGGCGTGGCCGCGGCCTGGGCGTTCGAAGCGCAGGCCGGCGACGTCATCGACGTTGAGATCCAGGCCGGGGATTCTGTCAGCGATCTGGTCGCGCAGTTGCAAGGGCCGGACGGGCTGACCGCGGTGGAAGCCGACCAAAGCTCGGCCGGCGGCGACGAAATCATCCGCGCTTACGCCTTGCCCGTCGGGGGACAGTGGCGGATCGTCATCCGCGAGTTCTTCGGCGAGGCGGCCAGCTACCGGCTCAGTCTGGCGCGGGCTCGCTGAGGGCGTGAAAGCCGGCGAGTATGATCATCCCTATGACGCAACTGATCGCCATCATCCTCACCAAAAATGAGGCCGCCCACATCGCCCAATGCATCGACAGCCTGCGCTGGGCCGANCGGGTNGTCGTGTTCGACTCCTACAGCGANGATGCTACGGTCGCGCTGGCGCGGGCGGCCGGGGCCGAGATCTTCCAGCGGCCGTTTGACAACTACGCCGCCCAGCGCAACGCNGCGCTNGAAGCNGTCACTACACNGGNCGNNCGGCGNNGGCTGGGTGTTCTTNGTNGANGCNGACGAGCGCGGCACGCCGGANTTGGGCGNNGAGATTCGCCGNGTCATCGCGNNGCGNCCGGAGAANGGNTGGAACGTNCCGCGCCACAACTANATCTTCGGCCGCCTGACGCTGGGCGCGGGCTGGTTCCCGGACTACCAGTTCCGGCTCATGCGCCTGGGCCGCGCCCGCTACATGCGACCGGTGCATGAGTTGGGCGAAGTCGACGGCGCGGTCGGCAACCTGCAAAACCCGCTCATCCACCACAACTATCGCGACACGGCCCACTTCCACGCCAAGCAGCGCTTTTACGTGGAGCACGACGCCGGCATCCTGAAAGACCAGGGCATCCGGCCGAAGCCGCGCAACTACGCGCTGCAACCGCTCCGCCAGTTCTGGTGGCGGTTCGTGACGCTGAAGG
>JAACJX010000656.1 GCA_014237545.1 Ardenticatenia bacterium
TGGCCGCCGGCGGGGCCAACAACGCCGCGCTCGTGGCCCTGCAGCCGCAAACGGGCGAGATCCTGGCTATGGTCGGCAGCGCCGACTTCAACAGCGAGGCCATCAGCGGGCAGGTGAACATGGCCCTGGCTCCGCGGCAGGCCGGCTCGTCGATCAAGCCGCTGGTCTATCTGTCGGCCTTCGAGCGCGGCTGGACNCCGTCGACGCTGCTATGGGACGTGCAGACGGAGTTCCCCGACGGCGTGAACCCGCCCTACATCCCCAAGAACTTCGACGACGANTTCCACGGCCCGATGCGCGTGCGCCCGGCNCTGGGCAACTCCTACAACATNCCNGCGGTCAAGGCGCTGGANTTCGTCGGCGTNTGCNANTTCATCAACAACNTGCAGAAGNTCGGCCTGACCGANCTGCAGGACGCCGGCTGCCAGGAAACGGGCCANCCNCGCGACCACGGCCTGTCGCTGTCGCTNGGCGCGGGNGAGATCCCGCCGCTGCAGATGGCCGGGGCGTTCGGCGCGCTGGCCAACGGCGGCCGCTACATNGNNCCCTANGCCATCAGNCGCATCGAGGACCGCAACGGCAACGTGCTCTATGACAACCCATCGCCGGCGGCCGTCGCGCCGCAGGCCGTGCGGCCGGAGCACGCCTATCTTCTGACCAGCATCCTCAGCGACAACAACGCCCGGCTGGCGGAATTCGGACAGAACAACCTGCTGGTCATTCCCGGCTACCAGGTAGCGGCCAAGACGGGCACCAGCGGCACCACGGCCGACGACGTGCGCGACGGCTGGACCATCGGCTACGCGCCGCAGGTGCTGGCCGCGGTGTGGGTCGGCAACACTGACAACCGGCCCATCGGCGCGGGACAGTCGGGCTACCGGCTGGCCTCGCCCATCTGGAACCGATTCATGACTTCCTACCTGACCGGCCGNGAGGCGCTCAGCTTCGTCNGGCCGCCGGGCATCGTCGACCGCGAGGTGTGCGCCGACACCGGCATCGCCGTCGATGCCACCTCGACCTGCGCCCAGCGCATGACAGAGGTGTTCGCCGGCGACCAGCCGCCGCAGGATCCGTCCACCGGCATCACCCGCATGCCCATCGACCTGTGGACCGGATTGCAAGCCAACCCGTCGTGCAACGACGCCGTCTACGAGGCGACATTCGGCGGCGGCGTGCCGGTCAACGGCCGGCCCGACGTGCTCGACCGCGAGCGGGCGCTGGCGACGAACTGGATGCAGACGACGGCCGCCGGGCAGCAGTGGGCCGCGGCGCAAGGCTCCACCTCGGCGTCTATCTCGCCGCCGACGCAGGCCTGCGACGGCAACACCCCCCGGCCGCGGGCCGAGATCATCCGNCCGCGCAACGAGGCCGACGCGCTCGATCGGTCGGCCATCGAGATCTGGGGGACGGCGCTGGGCCCGAACTACCAGGGCTACCANGTCGAGTATGGCCTCGGCGAGAACCCGGGCGGTTGGGGCATGGTCCAGGAGCGGCGGGCCGAATCGGTGCAGGACGGCCGCCTGGCCGTGTGGGACGCGTCGCAGGTGAATTACAGCGGNCCGGTGACNGTTCGCGTGATCGTCTTCGGCCCCGACAACCCGTTTACGCCGGAGAACGACCCGGTGCTGAAGGAAGGGCGCACGGTGTTCAACCTGCAACAGCCGACGCCCACGCCGACAACGACNCCGACGATGACGCCAACGGCCACCGCCACCGGCACGGCCACGCCGACGGTCACGGCGACGCCGACCATCACCGCCACGCCGACCGCGACCCTCTCCCCGACGCCGGAAGCGCCGACCGTGGAGCCACCAACGGCCGAACCACCGGGCGTGACGCCGGAACCATCACCGTATCCATAAAGAAAAAAAGACCTCAGAGGTTTTCGGAAAACCTCTGAGGTCTTGCTCTGCCTAGTTACACTCNGCCTCGCCCGGGAAGCNAATGGGCGCGGGCAGCACGGCGATCGGCCGCCGGCCCAGTTCCATGCCCAGCGGCGGGGCTTGCGACGCGTCGAGCCGCCGGAACGCGCCTCCTTCATATAGATAATAATCGTTCAAGACGTTCACGAGCAGGGTATCGATGTTCCCCAGCGGCGCGATCCAGCCCAAGTGGCTCTCTGGGCCGTCGGCCGTGCGGATGGCGTTCGTCACTTCGCCCGCGGCCGACACCCACAACACGCGCCGCCCGGCGTCGGGATCATCCCCACTCACGGGCAGGCTGTCGCCGATGATGAGCAGGTTTTCCCCCGAGGCATCCCAGATGAGGCCCCGTCCAGCCTCGGCGCTGCCGAATTTCGCCGGGCGCACGGCCGCGCTCGCGCCGGTGCGGAGATCGATAATACCGATCCAGCCTTCGTCCGCGGCCCGGTACGTGTAGGGCTGGCCGGGCTGGAACAGGTTTTGCACGCTGTAGGCCAGGTGGCCGCCGCCGGGGGAGGGGGACAGGCCGGTGATGGCCGCGACGCCGCCGGCGTGGTCGGTCANTTGCTCGTTCGTCGCGCCGTCGGGCGAGGCGCGAAACACTTGCAGGACGCCGCTCGCGTCGTGCTCGGTATGGTAAAGCCATTGCTCGTCGGCCGACCAGGCCATCGCCCGTGGCCCACCGCCGCCAGTCGCCAGCCGGACCGCGTCGTAGGGCGGGGCCAGGGTGATGATCTCGATGTCGGATGGGCCGTCGGACGCGCCGGCGACGACGTGGGCGATATAGCGCCGCGCCGGGGAGAGGGCCGCGCTGTTGATGTGCTCAATGCGGGCGGCGACTTCGGGCGGCACGCTCCATTCGACCGCGCCGAGCAGATCGGTCACCTGCCCGTGGACGAAGAGCCGGCAGCCATCATCGAACCATTGCGCCTCGCCGATGTAGATGGGCGTATCGCTCTGGACCACGCGAAACGCGCCGGAGCCGGCGTCATATAGAGCGAAGTAGACGTCTTCGTAGGAGTCCTCGATGTAGAAACCCACCAGAGGGCCGGTCAACGTTCCNGCGGCGGGCGGCGCGGCGGCCGTGGCGGATGTCGGCGCGGCGATGGCCGGTTCGGTTGGCGCGGCCGGCGATGGGGTCACACGCTCGCCGCCACAGGCGGACAGTATGAGGAACAGAAGGAGAATGAGCAGGCCAAGGAGTTGGTTCATGGGGCTTCTCGCGCTACCAGGGCCTCAGTCGTTGCGGGTCGGCGGCCCGGATGAGCGCCCGCGCCAGGGCCAGCGTGGGGTCGACCAGCGGCAGCCCTTCATGTTCCCGGCCGGGGAACGCCAGCGGCAGTTCCGTGCAGCCGAGGAGAATCGCCTCGGCCCCTTGCGCGCGCAGCGCGGCGATGGCCCGCGCCAGATCGGCCCGCGCCCGCGCCGTCACAGNGCCGGTGGCCTTGATGCCGTAGCCGGGATCGTAGATAGCCGGGTGGACGAGCGTCTCCTGCGTCGGCTCATCGGGAACGACGACGCGATAGCCAAGGGGCTCCAGCGCCGCCGGATAGAGCCGCACTCGCCACGCGCCGGTGGTGGACAGCACGCCAATGGTCTTCAACGCCGGGTGGTGGGCGCTCAGGTGCGCCGCCGCCTCTTCGATCATGTGCAGCAAGCGCAACGGCCGGTCGAACGCCGCCACTCCCTCGCCGATGGCGTCGAAGATCGCCGGGGCGTGGGCGGTGTTGCACGGTATGGCCGCCACGTCCGCCCCGGCATCGGCCAGCAGCCGCAGTTGGGCCAGCAGGGCTCCCGCCGGATTGTCAGCCACGCGACCCAGCAGGTATTCCGTCCGGTCGGCAATCGGCCCCGGCCAGGAAACGGCGATGACCGGCAGGTGCTCCTGGTCGCGGGCGGCGATGGTCTGCTCCAGGATCTTGCGCTGCAAGTCCAGCCCGGCATAGGGGCCGACGCCGCCGACGAGGCCAATGACCGGAGTGTCGAGCGACGAGTTGCGAGTGACGAGTTTAGAAGGTTCTGCTTCTCCCACAGGATATTGTGACATTTTGGGTTTGGTCGATTAAACTCCATAAATCCGGCATCCTAGCCTAGCACGTCCAATCCGGTGCAACAAATCTCGCCGTCTAATCCATTCATCGCCGTTGTGACCTCATGCAATCCAACACACACCCGGCCGACCTGATTATCCGACCGCCCGAACTCGCCTGGGTGGAGCGCCGGCCGAACGGCGACTACGCCATCCACTGGCAGGAATCGGCCGAGCGAGTGGCAATCAGCGTCGTCGATAGCCCTGACCCGNCCGCCACTCCCCTTGCGAGTTACGAATTTCAAGTGCCAAGCTCGGAGCGGTCCGCGGTCTGTGGTCTGTCGTCCGTGGTCGGCCAGAGTCGCCCCTACTTCCTCCTCGACATCAACGGCCGCCGCCACGTCATCGCCGAGCGCGACCTGCCGCTGGAGAGCGGCGTCAATTTCCGCGACCTGGGCGGCTACCGGACTACTGACGGCCGCGCCGTGGGCTGGGGCCGGGTCTATCGCGCCGGGTCGCTGGCCGAACTAACCGACGAGGACGTCGCCTATCTGGGCCGGCTGGGGCTGCGCCTGTCGTGCGACCTGCGCTCNCCGGAGGAAGTGGCCGCGCACCCCGACCGGTTGCCGCCGGGGGCAGAAACGCGCCACACGGCCATCGCCGCCGAGGTCGGCCGGGTGCGCCGCGTCGTCACCCTCTTCCGCAAGCGCCACCGCATCCAGGAACTGCTCCAGGACGTCTATACCGTAATGCTCGACCAGAACGGCCCCATCTTCGCCGGGATCATCCGCGCCGCGGCCGACCCGGCCAACCTGCCGCTGGTCATCCACTGCACGGCCGGCAAGGATCGCACCGGCCTGGCCGCGGCGTTGCTGTTGCTGGCCCTGGGCGTGCCGGAGCGGACGGTCATCGCCGACTACACGCTGAGCAACCGCGCCTTCGACGTACTGGCCGGGCGAATGCGGCCGGAGATGGAGCGGCTCTACGCCTTCGGATTCGGCGAGATGCAGGTGCGGCCGTTCTTGCTGGCCGAGGCGCGGACGCTGGCCGGAGCGCTGGCCCACCTGCGCCGCCGCTACGGCTCGGTGGAANGGTACCTGCTGCGGGCAGGTCTGGACGAGGGGACGCTGGATCGGCTGCGGGAGACGCTGCTGGTGGCCAGCGAGGGTTAGCCGCCGACTGAATCCGACAACAAGCGCGTCAGTTCCAATGGCCGTCAGGCGATTGGTTTATTGCCGTTTCGGTTAAGGCGGTCCTATTAACCCTAAAGCTATTCCCCAGAACAAGGGATAAGGAAGGTACATTGTGAGTCGTCGAATATTCGCCTTATTGGCTATTGTTGGCCTGCTGCTGGTGTTAGTACCGGCTGTCCTGGCATCCGTGCGCACCGAGGATGGCGGCCAGGTGCCGTTCTATGCGCGTGCTCCACGTGGCGATACCAAAAACGATGGAGAATGGGCCGTCATCCCGTTCTATCGCTCACCTTCATGTGTTCCGGCCGGATTTAACCTGCTGGATTTCTTCGATTTCCCGGACGGTATCGATTTTGGCGCGTTCGATTGCCAGCCACCGACAACGGATAACTTCGCCATCTGGAAGAATGGGCCCAATGTGGATTTTGCCCCGGTCATGTCACAATTTCACGGGCTGGGGGCGGTGCCTGTCTGGTTCGTGAGGATGGATGAGCTGGAAGCGGCCGTCGCCGACGATGTGCTGACGATTGGCGAACTGGCAGGCCTGCCTTCTCTTCTCACGGGAACCGCCACCTATTACAAGGAGACCTTGCATCCTGGNGAAAGTCCTTCGCCGGCCGCGGGTAGGATTCAATTGAACGCTGACGGAGAGTTGACGGATGGCCGCACCTTCCAGGTTCGAGTCACGTCAAACGGTACTGTTGAGCTGGTTCACATCACATTCCGATGATATTGCCCCGGATCGGATCCNATTGGNACCGTTGAGATATTCTAAAGAGAACCGGCTGGCAATCTGTACGAGGCATTCTGATGCACCACGGGATTTCTTTTCCCTGAGTGGCAGGAACTCCGTGGTGCATTACATAATATAATATTACGAAACGCCCTGCTCACCAGATGCCAATCCATTGTCAGGGGAATCCCCGACCTGATCCCGGAGCGCATCCATCGATTTTAGACGTCTGGCAGACGAGCATCGATACAAAATCTGTTGGCTTGTCTGTTCACATTTACTTGCCACTCGCCACTCGCCACTCGTCCCCTTATAATCCTGTCCATGACCTTCCCCACCTTCCGCAAAGTCCTTATCGCCAACCGGGGCGAGATCGCCCGCCGCATTATTCGCGCCNGCCATGAGCTGGGCATCGCCGCCGGGGCCGTCTACTCCGACGTCGACGAGCGTGCGCCGTGGGTGCGCGAGGCCGACGAGGCGTACCCGCTCCACGGCTCCACCGCGGCCGAGACCTACCTCGACCGCGAGAAAATCCTGACCATCGCCACCAACTGCGGAGCCGAGGCCATCCACCCCGGCTACGGCTTCCTGAGCGAGAACGCCGATTTCGCTGCCGCCTGCGCCAGGCGCGACGTGGTGTTTGTCGGGCCGCCGCCGGAAGCAATGCGCGCCCTGGGCAGCAAGGCCGCCGCCCGTTCGCTGGCCGAGAGCCACAACGTGCCGGTAGTACCCGGCGTCGACGGGCTGGGCAAGAGCGACGACGAACTGGCCGCGGCCGCCGCGACCCTCGGCTACCCGGTGCGGCTCCAGG
>JAACJX010000655.1 GCA_014237545.1 Ardenticatenia bacterium
GGTAGGGATCGCTGGTAAAGAAGTGGGCGAGTTGAATGTGGAGCACGGCCACAGCCGCCATCGCCGCGGCCAGCAAACCGGCGGCGGGACCGTAAAGCCTCCGCCCCAGCAAAAATATGAACAAGACGGTGCCGGTATCAAACAGGGCTGTCAGGAACCGGCCCACGGCTGCCAGGTGGTGAAACTCGATGCGGCCCGCGCCATTGAGGACATCGGCCGACAGAGGCCACTCGCTGGGGAGCACGCGCAGCAGCGCGGGAGCTAGCCGCTCTACCAGCCGGGTCGCCGCCACGCCCAGATACAAGGGCACATGCCCATAGGCGAAATCGCGCGGCTCCCCCTGTAAAACAACAATCCCTTCGCTACTGGCCTCGGGAGGCCAATGGAAGGGATTGAATGTCAATGTTTCCGGCCGCCATTGGGCGGCCCAATTATCCTGTCCGATCGATGGAAATTCGATCGTCGTGGCTACCCACGTAATGTATCGCTCATCTGGATGGTGGTGTTGGAAACCATCCCAATCCAGACCGGTCAGGCGTAACGCGACAGCCGACAGCAGGATAACCGCCAGTGCAATGCGCTGCGCTCGGGTCACGGCAGAAGCGGACTAAAAGTCTTCGTCTTCCTTCTTGCCTCTGGCAATCACTTCGACGTCCTCGGCCGAGGCATCGCCTGCGAGTTCTGCTTCCTCTTCTTCTTCAGCCGCGGCGTATTCGAAGCGAGCGATCACCGTGTCGGGGTCGTCGAGAATCTCGACACCCTTCGGCGCAACCAGATCCTTCACGTAAACCACGTCATCCGGCGTGGTGATGAGGGCCATATCGAACTCGATCTGGGAGACGAGGTCATCAGGCAAACACTCGATCTCGACGGAACGCGTCAAGATGGTTACGACGCCCAGACCTTCGGCCTCGGGCGCGGCTTAGCCGGTAACGACCACTTAGGCCGCGGCGCGCAACTTGACCATAAAGTCCACGTCCAGGAAATCGACATGAACGATGTCGCCCCGCGTCGCGTGCTGCTGGATCTCGCGCACCAGCACGGTATGCGTCTTGCCGTTCAACGACAAATCGGCCAGATGGGTGGTGCCAACGACCCGCAGGGCGCGTCGCAACGCTTTTTGTTCCATCTGGACGCTCTCTTGTGTCTTGCGGCCGTAAATCACGCCAGGGATCCAGCCGTCGCGCCGCAGTTGATTCGTCTGCTTGCCGATCACCTCGCGCGGTTCTGCTTCAATTACGATTCTCTCACTCATGCTCTGTCTACCCTTGCCAGCAGCGGGCCGTAAAAATTTGGCGTGTTCATCCACGCGTGCTCAACTAAAGTGGTTGTCTCATTTGATCGCCACTTCCGCTGCGGATATATTCCTTATTAAACGTCTTGTCGGCTATAATCTGTGAATACCAGACCGAATATAGAAGTATAGCGACAAAATATTCCAAGTCAATCCGGGTAAGCGAACTTTATGAGCAATCAATCCACGACTCTCGACAATTTCTATCAGTCCGTCATGCAGACCGGGAATCTGCGCACCCCCAAGCATGCCTCTCGCCTAACTTTCGCGGTGCTCCACACGTTAGGGTTTAACCTCAGCGGTGGTGTGAAGCGGGAATTGGCCAAGGCTTTGCCCAAGGACATGGCTAAATTTCTCACTCGTGGCTGGCGGTTGATCAATATTCGTCACAAAAATCTGTCCCTCCACGACTTTGCCAAGGATGTCGCCCGCCACAACGGGAACACTGATCCCGCCGTCGCCGCGACGGGGGTAAGAGTCGTCTTTCAGCAGATTAAGAAGATGCTCGACGACGATCTTATCCGCAGGGTCGGTCGAGACCTAAGCCCAGAAGTCAGAGAGTTGTGGCTCGCAGCCTAGGTAGCGCGACCCTCTTGCGACGTCTCACCTGTTTCAATCTGAGCGCCGGGCGGGCAGGCCTTGTTTCCATCCTCATGGCCTGCCTGTTATTATTATCATCTTGTACGCTCCCCGCTTCATCTACCGGTGCGCCAACCCCTGCACTGCCTACGGGCGTCACCATCTCGCTTCGAATTGACGGCGAAACACGCGAAGTGACGACCACGGCCGCGACGGTGGGCGAGGCTTTGGAGCAGGCTGGAATCTCGCTGAACCCGGCCGACGAAGTGGACCCGCCCCTTTCAAGCGCCCTCCCACTGAGCGAAAGCGCCGGCCCAACCACTGTCACGGTGACGCGCGTCACAGAGACGCTTGAAATGATCCCGGAGAGTATCCCCTATGGGCGACGCATCGTCCGCAGCGCCGAGATGTCTCCCGACGACGCGCCACGAATCCTACAAACCGGCCGCCCGGGCTTGCAAGAGGTCAGCTTGCGCATCGTCTTTCGCGACGGGCTGGAGGCCGAACGCTGGCCGACGGCTGTGCAGGTGAGCGAACCGGCCGTGGATGAAATCATCATGATCGGCGTCGGCCGCGACCAGGAGACGATGACCCTACCGGGTCGGCTGGCCTACCTCAGCAATGGCCGGGCCATCGTGCTGGAAGGATCGACCGATTTACCGCGGCAATTGAATATCGAGGATACCATTGACGGCCGTGTGTTCGCCCTTTCGCCGGACGGTCAATATCTGCTCTATACGCTTAGCCGCGGCGACGAGGCCGAAGCGGCGTTCAGCAACGAATTATGGGTAATCCCGACGACGCCGGAGGCGGTTGGGCGTCCGCTGCAGATCGAAAACGTCCTGTGGGCGGACTGGGACCCGGCGTCGATTGACCCCCTACGCATCGCCTATACGACGGCCCGCTCCGTCTCTCTGCCGCCCGGTTGGGAGGCGATCAACGACCTGTGGCTGATGACGCTCCCCAACGAGGGCGAGTTGCCGTCGCCGGTCAGGCTGGTTGAGACCTACCCCGCGACGCTTGGCTGGTGGGGCGGCAATTATGCCTGGTCGCCGGACGGCCGCCGGATGGCCTACGCCTACGCCGATGAGATCGGCATCCTCGACATGCCGGGTATCGACACCGGCGATAGCGCACAGCCCGCCCCGGCAGAACCGGCGCGTGCCAGCCTGCACAATTTCACTGCCTACGAAACGAGAGCCGATTGGGCCTGGATACCTAACCTGAGTTGGTCGGCCGACGGGCGCTACCTGACCTATTCGGCCTATGACTCGGAAAGCGACCAGTTCGGACTGTGGGTGGCCGATACCGCCGCCGCCGCCGGCGCCGTCCCTCTCGTCGAGAAATCCGGTCTGTGGGCGGCGGCCGCATGGTCACCGGCGGCTGGCTTCCCGGGGTCGACCATTGCCTACTTGCGCGCAATCGACCCGGACGACGGCGAAGAGAGCAGTTACTCTCTTTGGTTGGCTGACGGCGACGGCAGCAATGAGACGCGCCTTTTCCCGCCCGAGGACGAGGTGGGCCGTTTCGACCGGACTAGTCACTCGCTTTCTTGGGGGCCATCGCCGGATATGCTCGCCTTCATCTTCGACGACGAACTGCACATACTGAACCTAGTAACCAACGACTTATTTCGGGCCGGCGCGGATGACACCGTCAACAGCCATCCTACCTGGGCGCCGTATGGCATAGCTGCCCGGCCGTAATCGACGAGCGCAACGTGGCCAATTATTCGTCCCCCCCCTCTCCCGCCCGCTGGCGGGTGCTCGCGCTCTTGGCGGTGTTCGCCGCGATTCTGGCTGCACTAGCCCTGGGCGCGACGGGGGCGCGAGACGCGCACTTTACCCGCGGAATCCCCGATGGCTTACCCGAGCCGATCCAGGGCGGCGGCGCAATTTTGGGGGTCAATGTCGCCCTAGAAGCCAATGGCGACGCTCTGGCGAATACGTTAGCTGACATCAAGGCGGCAGGCATTGAAACCATCAAGCAGCCTTTTTACTTTAGCGCGGATTATCAATGGGATTCGGCCGATCAGATCGTCCAGGCGATTGCCGATCAAGGCTTGACGCTGGTTCCTCTGCTGGATGGCGACCCAACCGACGGGTTCGCCCCGCCGGAAGACGTGAGCGCCTACGCGGAATGGGCTGCTGAGTTTGCCGGCCGTTATGGAGATTCCATTGCCCACTACATCATCTGGGACGAGCCAAATCTGGCCACACATTGGGGCGGCGAGCCGGTTAACCCGAACCACTATGCCGCCCTGCTGACGGCCGCAGCCGGCGCGATTCGCGCTGCGGACCCGGACGCCAAGATCGTCGCCGCGCCGCTTGCGCCGACCACGGAGACGGGGCCGAACAACCTGTCGGAGACGCTGTTCCTGCAAGCTCTTTACGAGGCCGGCGCCGCCGGCTCATTTGACATCGTGGCCGCCAAACCTTATGGTTTCGACACCGGCCCCGAGGATAGAACCGTCAGCGCGGAGCGCCTCAACTTCAGCCGGCCGATCCTTTTGCGGGAACTGATGGAGACCCAGGGTGACGGCCATAAGGCCATTTGGGCCGGGAATTGGGGCTGGAACAGCCTGCCCGATAGCTGGACGGGGCCGCCGTCCATCTGGGGACAGACCAACGAGGAAGAGCGCGCGGCCCGCACGGTCGCCGCGCTTGACAGGGCCAGACGCGAGTGGCCGTGGATGGGCGTCATGTTCCTGGAAAATTGGGAGCCCGACGCCCCACCTGATGACCCGCGCTGGGGATTCAGCATTGCCGGCCGCCCAACGGCCGAGGCCCTGGCCGAATATCTGTCATCTCTGCCGTCCGGTGTGGCGATGACTGGCTTTCACCTGGCGGATCCGGACGACCCTGCGCAGCAATTCACAGGCCAGTGGGAATTCTCGCCCGACTTCGGCGCCGACATCGGCGAATCCGGCGATAGCGTGCGCTTCACCTTTTGGGGCACGGACGTCGGCCTGCGGGTGCGGCGGGCCGATTTCCGCGCCCGGCTTTACGCCACGGTCGACGGCCAACCCGCCAACGCTCTGCCGCGAGATGAAAACGGCTCGATGCTGATCCTCACTTCCCCGGACCCAGTCCAGGACACCATCACGACAGAGTGGGTGGCTCGCGGCCTGCCGCCCGGCCAGCACACGCTGGAAGTCGTCGCCTCCCGCGGGTGGGATCAGTGGGCATTGAACGGCTTCAGCGTGGGATACGTACCGCCCGAGGTTACAAACCCCTGGACGCGGGCCATTCTGGCCGGGGTAGCACTGGTCGCGGTGGGGCTGGCCTTCTATAGCGCGCGACGGGCCGGATGGGGCGCGGCCGGTCGCNCGGCGCGAGCCGCTTTTACTCGCCTGTCAGACCGCGCCCAGCTCGCCGCCACGGCGGCCGCGGCGGCGCTGGTGGCGCTCACCGGCTGGCTGACCTGGGGGCAGGACGCGCTGGGCATTTACCGGCGGTTGGGCGACGCGGGCCAATTGGCCGCCACGGCCGCGGCGGCGGCAGTGTTCTATGTCACGCCGTCGTTCCTGCTGTTCATGCTTGCCCTAGCCGTGCTCTTCGTCCTGCTGGTGCTTCGCCCGGCGTGGGGGGTTGCCCTCATTGCGCTGACGATGCCGTTCTACGTGCCGCCTCTGCCCAAGCCCATACTGGGCTACTCTTTCTCCCCCGTCGAGGTTTTCACCCTGGTGGCGACAGGCGCGTGGCTAACGCGTTTCGCTCTGGACAAAGGTCTGGCCGCGCGCGGCAGAGCCTTGCGCTTTTCGTGGCCAAAACTCAAGCGACCGGATTGGGCGGTCCTGGCTTTCTCTCTCGTGGCGACCCTTTCACTGTTGGTCGCCGAATTTCGGGGCGTCGCCCTGAATGAATGGCGTGTGGTCATCGTCGAGCCTGTGCTGTTCTATGTGCTGCTGCGCGTCACTCGACTGCGCGATGGTGAGATGTGGATCGTGTTAGATGCATTCGTGGTGAGCGGCTTGGTGGNGGCCCTCTATGGCCTGTGGCAATACGCCACCGGACAGGACCTCATTACCGCCGAGGGCGGTCTGATGCGCCTGCGCTCGATCTACGGCTCGCCCAACAACGTCGCCCTCTACCTCGACCGGCTGTTGCCACTGCTGGCGGCCATCCTGCTCCTCGGCTCTCGCCCGAGCCACGGCCTTCGGCGGGTTCTCTATGGACTTGCCCTATTGCCGGTGGCCCTCGCCTTGCTACTCACCTTTAGCAAGGGAGCGTTATTTTTGGGAATTCCGGCCTCGCTCATCGTGGTCTTCTGGATCTGGCAGCGGCGAGCCGGCCGGCGCGCTTGGCCCTGGGTAGCGGCCGCTCTGGTGGCCGGCGCCGGGGTGCTGGCGGTGGCCGGGCGCGTGCCCTCGCTGGCCGCGCGGCTCGACTTGTTCGGCGCGACCGGCGTTTTCCGCCTCAATTTGTGGCAGGCCGCGGCTAACATGTTCATCGACCATCCACTGTTAGGCGTCGGGCTGGACAACTTTCTCTATCTCTATCGCGGCCGCTACATCCTCGATGCCGCCTGGCAAGAGCCGAACCTGAATCACCCGCACAACATCCTGCTGGATTTCGCCACCCGCTTGGGTATCCTTGGCCTGTTGGCCGGCGGGTGGCTCATTTGGGAAGCGCTCAACGGGGTGCGACGCGCCTTGGCGCGGGGGAGCGCGCAATGGCTGCCGGTCGCCGCCGGGCTGGCCGGTTCGCTGGCGGCCATGCTGGCCCACGGGCTGGTGGACCATAGCTTTTTCCTGATTGACCTGAGCTTCGTATTTTTCCTGATCCTCGGTGTGGTGGTATGGATGGGTGAGCGTACTAATGAAGATGACGAAGCAACAACGGGTTAACCGATGAGGATGCGCTCTTCGGGATAACTGACGGCCGGGGGAACNGACGGCCGCGCCAGCGTGACGATAATCGTCAGGGTGCCGATCCGACCNAAGAACATNAGCGCGGCTATGAGCAGTTGCCCGAACAAGTTGAGGCGCGGCGTCAAGGCCAATGAATAGCCGGTTGTGGAGAATGCCGAAACCGATTCCACGAGCGCGGCCGTCAGGCTGATGTTGTCCTGGGTGTAAAGTAACAGCCAGGTGGAGGCGAGGATCAANAAACTGGCNCCGGTGATGATGGCGGTAGCNTTGTGCAACAACTCCAACGGGATTATGCGGCGGCCGACCGTTATCTCCTTTTGACCACGCACAAAACTCACTAGCGATAAAACCAGCACGGCGAAGGTGCTGGTCGTGATGCCACCACCCATCGACGCCGGTGACGCGCCAATAAACATCAGCACCGTCAGCAACAACGCGTTGGCCGGCTCCAGTTGGCCAAACTGCGCAGTGACTGTGAATCCGGACGTGCGGCTGGCGACCGAGTGGAAAAAGGCCAGTACGATGAGCCGGCCGGCGCTCTCCTCGCGAAAAACAAAGCGGAACTTGTACTCGACGATAAAAAACAGCAGCGTGCCGACAATGATCAGAAAGGCGGCGGTAACAAGCGTCAGCCGGGTGTGCAGCGTAAACCGGCGACGGCGACGATACTGCAATACGTCGCTGATCACCGGTATGCCGATTCCCCCCAGAAAGATCAGGCCCGCCAGGATTACCAGGGTCACGTTATCCGTCGGGAATTGGGCCGAAGCTGTTGGCGATTTCGAGAACAGATCGAAGCTGGCATTNGTGAANGCCGATATGGCGTGGAAGACAGCATAGTATGCAGCCTGCCGGGTGCCGAACTCGGGCAGCCAGTTGACCCACAGCAACAACGCTCCCACGCACTCCACTACCACAACAGCGATCAGGATGCGGGTCGTCAGCCGTAGTATCTGGGCGGCCGACACAAGACCCAGAGAATCGCGCAGCGTGAGCCGCTCGGCAAAGGTTACGCGCTTTCCGGCCAGCCGGAACACCGTGATGGCCGTTACCATGAAGCCGATACCGCCCAATTGCATCAATAACATCAGCACCACCTGGCCAAACATGGATAGATCCCGACCAGGAGTGATGATCGACAAGCCGGTCGTGGAAACGGCCGATACGGTGGTGAAGAAGGCCTCGTTGAGTGTAAGGGGCTGGCGAGCGCCGCTGATCGGTAGCCAGAGCAGGACTGTGCCAATGAGGACCAGCAATCCTAATCCACCGATGAGACCCAGGCCGCGCTGCGACTGTCCCAGCTTCGGCACACGATCGCGCAGAGAAATTATGCGCGTCAGCGGTCGCCGTGGAGCCCACGAGCCGCCTTCATCCGGCGATCGTTTTGGCGGCCAGTTACTCACGGGCCTGGCTTTCCTCGCGAATGCCCGCGATCGATTCTTCAGAGCCGGCGATGAGCAGTTCATCGCTGTGCATGACGGGCGCATCCGGTCCGGGGTTGTAGATAATCTCTCTGCCCGCGAGCAAAAGAATCTGNACGTCATCCGGGAACCGGGACATCAGTTCGCCCACAGTCCCCTCGAAAGGATAGGGCGGCCGCCATTTCATCGCGATCTGGTTGCCGAATCGCAGCCGTAACGCGTTGGGCCGAGGGCTGGTCAATTGGTAGGCAATGGCGCGGGCCGACTCGATATCGGGCGTNACNACCTCGTCCGCGCCAATCCGCAACAGGACGCGACGGTCTCGTTCGGTCTGCGCCTCGCATACAACCCGCTTGATGCCCAGTTCCTTTAGCGCCAAAGTCACCAGAACCGCCTGGGAAATATCGCCGCCAATCGCGACGATCGCCGTGTCAAAGGCATCCACCCCNATAGAGGCCAGGGTCTCGTAATCGCCGGCGTCCANCACGGCCAATTCNCGAATGTTGTCCGCCAGTTTCTGGACCACCTCGCGGTCGCGGTCGATACCCANTACCTGGTGGCCGAGGTCTTGCAGGCTGAGGGCCAGNTTTTCGCCGAAGCTATCCAGTCCGATNACGACAAAATCGCGCCTTACNCGTTTGGCTGCCATACACTGACCTCTATCTGCTCTTCNTTACTTGTACCCGGCAACAAANNGAGGGCAAATNCAACNAATGATGTCTATGCGATGGCGTTAGAGTATGCTGAAGCAATTCGCCTCTACCTTCCAACGCTGGTGGAACTACGTTACAATCCTNTCCGGTCGGGTGCTCAACCCGCGAGCGATGAATTGATGCAAAGAAACCGGCTACTCATTCTCCTTGCCCTCGTCGTGGCAGGAATTATAGCAATTGGCTTNCTGCCGTCCATACTGCACNGACTCCCGACGCGATATGCCATGCGTTTGCCGGAGCCTTTGCAGGCGTGGGCGCTGCCGGCCGACCCGACNCCCATCTTGCCGACGATCGCCGCGCCGGACGCGGCCACCGGTCTCATCGCCCGCGACGTTCCGCCGCCGGCTATCACTACCCTCCAGNCGCCNGCCAGCCCNACGCCCCAAACAGCAGCCACTGCAAGCGAGTCCGTGTCGGCCACAGCGATCCCGACAACCAGCCCGACGCCAACACAGCCGCCGACGGCAACTCCCTGGCCTGTGCCCGCGGCGGCNCGCATGACTGGCTTCACTCACGTCTACCAGGAGTGGAACAACTGTGGCCCGGCGACGATGGTCATGGCCCTCACGTACTTTGGCCGGGTTCATAGCCAGCGCGACACGGGTCGCGTTNTGCGGCCGAATGAAGAAGACCGCAACGTCACGCCGCAGGAGATGGCCGCCTTTGTTAATACCCAGGACGGGCTGCGCGGTCTGGCGCGTGTCAATGGGGATTTGGGCTTGTTGAAGCGGTTTTTGGCCAACAATATCCCCGTCATCATCGAGATCGGCTTTGACCCGCCCGGCGAGTACCGCTGGCTGGGATGGTACGGCCACTACCTGCTGCCGGTGGCCTACGACGACGCCACAAGCCAGGTGTGGGTCTATGACTCCTGGCTGGGCACCAGCGAAGTGCCCCAGACGAATGCTGACCCCAATGGACGGGTATTGTCCTATGACGAACTGGAGGCCTATTGGGCCCAGTTTAACCGTTCCTACATTGTGCTCTATGAGCCGGCCCAGGAACAATTGGTCAGCAACCTGTTGGGCGAAGCCACGGACGACGAGACCATGTGGCAGCGCAGTCTGGAACGGGCTCAGGCTGACGCCCGGAACGATACCGGCAACGCCTTCTATTGGTTCAACCTCGGCAACAGCTATAATGCCCTGGGACAATATCAAGACGCGGCTGTCGCCTTCGACCAGGCGCGGGCGATTGGCCTGCCCTGGCGCATGCTATGGTACCAATTCGGCCCCTATGAGGCTTACTATCAGACAGGTCGCTATGAGGACATTATCCTGTTAGCCAATACTACGCTTCAGGATCGGCCGTATTTCGAGGAATCTTTCTATTATTTGGGCCTCGCGCAAGCCGCCCTGAATGACGATGCTTCCGCGCGCGAAAACCTGGAAAAGGCGGTCGCGTTCAATCCTAATTTCTCTCCCGCCTCCGAGGCTTTAAACAGCTTGTCGTCAGCGGACGGCTAGCGATCTGGCCAGCGGGTCGGAGCAAGTGACACAACTATGCGTAAAAGAACTAAAAGTATCATTTTGCTTGTGGCGGTGGCCCAGATGTTGATCATCCTGGGCTTGCTGGCCCTGCCGGCCGTTGTGCAGGCGATCCCCGGCCGCTATCGGGTGTGGTTGCAGGAAAATTACCCGGCAGTGGGAAAAATCTCCGAAGAGGTGATCGCCGAGGTGGCGCCGGTTCCCACCGCGCTGCCCGCGGCGCAACAGATGCCGGAGACGCAGATCGATATCTCGTCGTTGATTGCCGATCAACCTGTCCAGACGCTNGAATCCGATGAGAGCGATACTATAAACCTGCCGCAAGCGGCNACGCCGGANACTGCGGCGACTGAAACCGTCGTTGAGCCGACTGCTGAAGTTGCCTCGCCAACCCCCGCGCCCACCAATACCCCGGCCCCGACGCCGACCCCTATGCCGTTGCCGAGTCGNGTCGTGCTGGAAGGTATGGGGGTTGTCAAGCAATCCTTCAACAACTGTGGCCCGGCCAACCTGACCCAGGTGTTGAACTGGTATGGCTCGGAAATTACCCAGGAAGACGTAGCGTCTTACCTGAAGCCCAATCCGGAAGACCGCAATGTGAGTCCGTGGCAGATTTCTGATTATGTCAATGAGCAAATGCCCGGATACAAAGCCATCACCCGCAGCGGCGGCGATTTGGAGATGATCAAGCGCTTCCTGGCCGCTGGCTTCCCGGTCGTGATCGAAAAGGGATATGAACTGCCGGAATCCGGCTGGTGGGGCCATTACTTGACCGTCTATGGCTACGATGATGATTTAGAAGAACTCTATAGCCAGGATTCGTACCTCGGACCATTCGACGGCAGCGGCCGCACTGACTCCTATCGCGATTTCCTGCCTTTCTGGCAGCAGTTCAATAACACGTTCTATGTCGTCTATCGACCGGAGCAGGAAGAAACGGTGAAGTCGCTCATGGGCGAGGAGATGTTTGACGACATCAAAATGTGGCAAAAGGTAGCGTCCATGGCCGAGCGCGAAACGGCCGAGCGCCCGGACGATGTATTCTCCTGGTTCAACCTGGGCACGGCCCTGACTCGAATCGGCGGGTTGACCGGCGAGGCGAAGTATTACCAGGGTGGGGCGCAGGCTTTCGACAAGGCGCGCGAGATCGGCCTGCCGCCGCGCATGCTGTGGTATCAGTTTGAGCCCTACCTGGCTTATCTGCGGACGGATCGCTACCAAGACATCATTGATCTGGCCGACGCCACGCTGGAGACGCAGGGCGGCCGCAACGTAGAAGAGACGTTCTGGTACAAGGGTCACGCGCTGGCCTACCTGGGCGATGTGCAAGGAGCCATCACGGCATACCGGACTTCGCTGTCAGTCAACGAGAACTTCTATCCGGCCCAGATTTCCCTCGATTCACTGGGCGGTTAGCCACCCATCATTTGAAACAGGCCAACCCAAAGCGCCGGGGCGAAACGTGACGCCAATCACCTCTCGCCCGGCGCTTTTCATTCTCTCCCCAACAGGTATCTATCCCGATTCCACTGTGGCAGCACTGTTGGCAGATTGCCTGTAGTTCGGGCTATAATAGANGCGAGCGGACAACACATCCAGGCCGCACCACAGGCGGACGCCTGTTCTTTTCCACCCTATCCCACTAATACCATTCTGAGGAGATAATTATGACCCAGGAACGCAAATTCAAGGTTACTTATTCGACGCTGGCAAGCCCCGACCCCGAACTTCATCGACTGTACGATGAGGCTGTGGCCGATTTTCGGGCCAATGCCGGCCAGACCTACCCCATGTTCATTAACGGCGAGGAGCGTCATGCCGATCAGACCTTTGCCAAGGTCAGCCCCACTGACACCAGCCTGGTGATGGGTTATTTCCAAAAGGGCACCGAGCAAGATGCCAACGATGCCGTGGCCGCGGCCAAGGCAGCCTTCCCCGGCTGGCGCGACACGCCGTGGCAGGAGAGAGTCGCCATATTGCGCCGTGCGGCCGACCTCCTCAGCGACCGCCTGTTCAAGATGGGCGCGATCATGAGCCTTGAGGTCGGCAAGAACCGGCTCGAGGCGCTCGGTGACGTCGAGGAAACGGCCGACCTGATTCGCTACAACTGTGATGCCATGGAAGCCAACAACGGATTCTCCAAGCCGCTGAAGAACGAAAGTGAAAAGCATCACAACCGCAGCGTCCTCAAGCCCTATGGCGTTTGGGTCGTCATTTCGCCGTTCAATTTCCCCGGTGCGTTGGCCGGCGGCCCCAGCGGCGCGGCTCTGGTGGCGGGTAACACTGTGGTCTTCAAGCCGGCCACTGACACGCCCTTCACCGGCTGGCTGCTGACCGAGGCGTTCCGCGACGCGGGCGTTCCGGCCGGCGTGTTTAACTTCGTCACCGGCGGCGGCCGCAGCGTCGGCCAGACGCTGGTCGATCATCCCGACGTNGCCGGTATCACCTTTACCGGCAGCTACGACGTCGGCATGGGCATCATCCGCACCTTCACCACNGGCAAATACCCGCGGCCGTGCGTGGCCGAGATGGGCGGCAAGAANCCGGTCATCGTCAGCAACAAGGCCGACCTCGACAAGGCCGCCCTGGGCTGCATGCGCTCGGCTTTCGGTCTCCAGGGTCAGAAGTGCTCGGCGCTGTCTCGCCTCTACGTCCACAAGGACGTGAAGGACGAGTTCATGAAGAAGTTCGTCGATTTGACGTCGCGCATCAANGTGGGTGATCCGACCGATCAGAATAACTGGATGGGTCCGGTCATCAACAAGAGCGCCCTCGAAGATTACATGGGCTTTGTCGAGGATTTGCGGCAGCATGGCGACATCGTATTCGGTGGCAAGGTCGTAGACGACAAGGGCTATTACGTCGCGCCGACCATCGCCGATAACGTGCCCGAGGACCACAAGCTGTGGAAGCAGGAGATGTTCCTGCCCATCGTCATGGTCGAGGCGTTCGACGATTTCGATGAGGTTATGAAGAAGGCCAACGATGTGGAGTATGGTCTGACCGCGGGCTTCTTCAGCGAGGATGAGGACGAGATCCAATGGTTCCTTGATAACATGGAAGCTGGCGTCCTCTACGTCAACCGCGGCTCCGGCGCGACGACCGGCGCGTGGCCGGGCTACCAGTCCTTTGGTGGCTGGAAGGGCAGCGGCTCCACCGGCAAGGCTGCCGGCAGCTTCTATTACGTCCAGCAGTACATGAAGGAACAGAGCCAGACGATCGTCGAATAATTCACCCCATATTCAACAGGCAGGCGTGGCGCGATCCTTGGGTTGTCGCCGCGCCCTCCTGTTGGTAGCTATTCCCCATTCAGGTAAGACAATGTCCGCATCCGGAAAACTCGTCTCCATGCGCGAGGCAGTCGCCACCTACGTGGAAGACGGCTGCACCATCGCCATCGAGGGCTTCACCGCGTTCATTTGCTTCGCGGCGGCTCACGAAATTATTCGCCAGCGCAAGCGCGACCTCGTGCTTTGCCGCATGACCCCCGATCTGGTCTACGATCAGATGATCGCCGCGGGTGTGGCCGCCAAGCTGGTCTTCAGCTATCTGGGCAACCCCGGCGTCGGCAGCCTCCACTGCATCCGGCGCGCCGTGGAGCAGGGCATCCCCCGCCCTCTGGCCNTCGATGAGTATTCCCACTTCGGCATGGTCGGCCGCTACATCGCCGGGGCATCCGATCTACCCTTCTTCCCGCTGCGTAGCTTCCTGGGCAGCGACATGCCGGCCGCCAACGATGGCATCCGCTTTGTCGATAGCCCGTACGGCGACGGCCCAATCGCCGTGGTGCCGCCTCTGAAACCGGACGTCACCTTTGTCCACGCCCAACGGGCAGACATCCACGGCAATACACACCTGTGGGGCTTGTTGGGCATGCAAAAGGAAGTCGCCTTCGCCTCCAGGAAGGTCGTGGTTGTCGNGGAGGAAATCGTCNATGAGGANGTNATCCGCCGCGACCCAAACCGCACGCTCATCCCTGGCCTGATCGTTNATGCTGTTGTCCACGAACCGTATGGCGCGCATCCCAGCTACGTGCAGGGTTATTACGATCGCGACAACGACTTCTATCTCAAGTGGGATGAATGGTCNCGTGACCAGGCCACAACCGAGNCCTGGCTCGCGGANNGGGTCTATGGNGTGACCGATCGCGCCGCCTACCTTGACAAGCTGGGCCGCGANACCCTGGATCGGCTCGGGCCNGGCGAGTTGATGGCTGACCCGGTNAATTACGGCCGCTACGGCTAAAAGGAGCAAACGNATGGTTCAGCTCGATTCGTTCAGCACCGATTATCTGCGCCTCGTGTTGGAGATTCATGTCCATCATATCGACGGCTATGTGGACGCCTACTATGGACCGGAAGCGTTGAAAGTCGAAATCGAGGCAGCCGCCGCCAAGACGCCGGCCGAGCTTCTGGACGCCGTCGCCGATTTGCAAGCGCGCATCCCCACAAACGATGCGGCCCGTCATGCATACCTGTCGGCCGCGCTGCGCGGCATCGAGTGCACCATCCGNATGNTNGATGGNGAGACCATTGACTACCTCGATGAGGTCTATCGCATCTACGACATCCGGCCGGNGCTGGCCGANGAAGCGCGCTTCGTGGAAGCACACAAAGCNCTGGACAACGCCTTGCCCGCCAACGGGACGGATGGCAGTCTGGGCGGGCGACTGGAGGCGTGGCGCAAGTGGTTTGAGATCGAAACTGAAAAAGCGCTCCCGCTTCTGGAACTGGCCCGCGTCGAAACGCGCCGCCGCACGCTCGACCTCGTCCGCCTGCCCGATGACGAGGCGGTGGAGATCAGCCTGGTAAAGGACCAGCCGTGGGGAGCCTACAACTGGTATCTGGGAA